>CAMPAA010000023.1 GCA_946631345.1 uncultured Verrucomicrobiota bacterium | reverse complement strand
TGACGTTCACCACGCCGTAAGCGGGGGTGGGAGCGGCGCGTGGGGACACGCGCCCCTCCCGTTCCGCTGCCGCTTTCTGATGCCGCCGCTTCCGTCATATGATGTGCAAAACGGGGGGAGGGAGGGGGTAATTATTTGCAATTACCCCATTGACGCGAGAGGCGGGCTATGGTATCATTCGCGCCGTTTTGGGGCATGGTGTCCTGAAGCGCTATGGGATAGTAATGGCAAGACAAGAAAGGAAAATCATGAAGGGAATCGCCGCTGTCGCGCTTGTAGCCGGAAGTCTTTCGGCTTTTGCGGACGTTGTACTTGAGAACATGGATTGCCGGCTGACGGTTGGCGACGACGCTTGCGTGAAGTCGCTGGTCTTGAAGGAGAACGGCGAGGAATGTATCTCGGCCGGGCAGAAGATGCCGCTTCTTTCTGTGACACAGGATCGCCCGTTCGACAACGAACTCAAGCTCATTCATCCCAACAAGCGCATAGAATATCCAGCGAACAGCATGCGCCGAAATGGCGATCTGCTGGTGTTCGGCTTCGAGCATGGTCTGTACGAGGCGTCGGTGCGCGTGAAGACGTCGCCGCGCTACATCCTGTTCACGCTTGAGGACTTTCCGTTCGAGCGGAAGGGGTCCTACACATACCTCAGGATGGATATACCGCGTGCTGCGTCCTGCCGATTCCTTCAGCTGCCTGTGCGCGAGCGGAAGAATTTCGGCAACTGGCTGAATGCCTGCTGGGATGACCGTGCGGCGGTATGTGTGGCCGGCGCGTCACCGCATCCGGACATAGACCACGACGACCTGCCCGGGGCCAAGGTTCTTTATGCAAACGCGATTGCCGGAATACGCCTTCGCGGGGCATCGGCTGCGATCATCGCCGAGCCTGGACGCGAAGCGTTCCTCGATGCGATGGACTCGTTCGAGCGTGACCTTGGGCTTCCGCGTGGCGTGAGGAGCCGTCGGTCTCAGGTTGTCAAGGAACCCATCTTCCACCTTGCCTGGGATTACAGCCCCGCGCAGACGGACGATGCGATTGAGTTCATGAAAAAGGGCGGCTTCCGGCTTGTGACGATGTCGTACAGCAACATATTCAAGTCTGCGCCGAGCTGGGGGCTTTGCGGCGATTACGATTGGCTCGACAGCATTCCGAACGGCGAATCGGACTTGCGCAGTATTTTGGACAAGTTCCATGCGGCCGGCATGTATGTGGGGCTCCACACGCTCCATTCCCATATCGGGCTAAAGAGCCGATACGTTACGCCGGTCGCGGATCCTCGCCTCAACAAGACGCGCCGCTTCACGCTGGCCGCGCCGCTTTCCTCCGGCACGAACGCGACCGAGATCACGGTTTTTGAGTCCACCGCCGATTCGCCGATGTACGAGCCGTGCCGCATACTGCAGTTCGGCGGGGAGCTGATGTCCTACGAAAGCTACAGCGATCAGCCGCCGTACAGATTCTTCGGCGTGAAGCGCGGCGTCCATGCGACGCGCGTGGCCGCGCATGCGTACGGAGAGGTGGGCGGCATCCTCGACGTGAGCGAGTATGGCACTCCGATGAGCTGCTACATCGACCAGAACACGGATCTGCAGGATGAGGTGGCGGCAAAGATCGCACGTGCCTACAACTGCGGCTACGACTACGTGTATCTCGATGGATCGGAGGGCGTGAACCCTCCGTTCAACTACCATGTGGCGAATGCCCAGTACCGCTACTGGAAATTGCTCAAGCCAGAGCCGCTGTTCGGCGAAGCGGCGGCGAAGACTCATTTTGGATGGCATATGCTCGCCGGCGCGAATGCTTTCGACACGTTCCCTCCCGAGATATTCAAGGCGAACCTGCGCGCATATCCGTTCAGGCAGGCGCCGATCACGCAGCAGGACATGACGCGCGTCGATTTCGGATGGTGGTACTTTTCCCTTCCTAAGGTGCCAAAGGATGGGAAGCCCGGCTCAATGGGCACGCAGGCGGATCTTTGGGAATACGGCGTTTCCGTCGCAACGGCGTGGGATTGCGCGGCATCCATCCTGATGCAGATCGATGCACTCAAGACGCATCCGCGCACGGACGATATCTTTTCGATGATGAAGCGCTGGGCGGATGTGCGCCGGAGCGGGAAGTTCCGTGAGGAGTGGCGTGACGAGCTGAAGGACGTGTCGCGCGAACACCACCTGCTTGTCAATGCCAAAGGCGATTACGAACTTGTGCGCTACGATCAGATCCTTGCAGGCGACGATGCAAGGCCTGTGCGCGCGTTCTTCTTCGAAAAGGACGGGGCAAGCTGGGTTCTCTACTGGAATTGCACCGGAAACGGACGGCTTTGGCTGCCGCTGGAAATGGGCAAGATCGAGCTGTTCGACGAGTTCGCCGGCAAGCCAGTTCCGGTCACGGCAAGGGACGGGGGCGTTGTGGTGCCGGCAGGGAGCCGCCTCTACATGAAATCCCCGTTGTCCCGCAAGGAACTTTCCGATGCATTCGCATCCAGCCGCATTGACATGTGAACCCGATCGGCGGGCGCGGCAGGAGGCATTTCAATCAATACGCGTTTCACCGGATGGTGGAGAAGAAGAGATTCGAACTCTCGACCCCCACGTTGCGAACGTGATGCTCTACCAACTGAGCTACTTCCCCAAGAGGTGGAAAACGCCGCGTAGTATACTAAATCTCGGTCTCGAACGCAAGGGGCTAAACGAAATTATATTTGCTGGGTAGATTAAGTCCGGTTTGCCTGTTGCGGCCTGTAGTGTAAACGGTGTGCTTGTGTCGTAGAATCCCGCCGTGGTCAAGCGCATGCTGCGGTAATGCAGTGAAGCGAGGTAGCGCCGGATTTTCCGGGATAAGCGAGCGGGTTGCGCTACATGTGCGTTTTTGGTACAATGCGCGCCGTTGTGGTCACTATATGGAGACATGAAGATGATAGCCCATACAGCAAATGCGGCACGCAGTGTTCAGATCAAGTTTCTCGTGGCTTTTGCGGCTGCGGCATGGTCGACTTTCTCGTTCGGGTATGATTGGTCCCAGCATGCGGCAGGAAGCATTGTGGAGTTGCCGGCTGGTGACGCCGAAGTGACCGACGCCGACTACGATAGGGTCGCGGCACTCGGTGCAATACGGCTCTCTGCCGACGCAAGCCGCATCGTGTTCAATCTGTCTGAAGACCATTCCTCCGCACCGCTCGGCTGTTCCATAACCGGCGCTGGAACCATCGTGAAGGAAGGCGGCGGAGTGCTCCAGTTCGGATCGCCGCACACGACCTTCTTCGTAAACAACGTTGGCTGGCACGACTACTTCACGACTAACGGCATCTCGCTCAACGTCGGCACGCTCAAGTTTCCGCAGGGTGGCGGGGCGGCCTGCCGGTTCGGCCACGTGACGATGGCAGCGAACACCACTCTATACACCGCCAACGACGCGGAATCGGTGGTGGAGTCGCTCAACGGCTACGGGCTTGTGACGAACACGGCCACAGCGCGGCAGTTTCTCCGTATCGGCAATTCGCCCGAAACAACCGCCAAAAGCACATACTACGGCAAAATCGGCGGCAAGTTCATGGCGGTGAGAACCGATGGATACGTAGAGTTTATGAATGCGGAAAACACGTTCGACAGCGCTTTCTGGATACTGCTGAACTCATCCAGCACCAGGACGAATCGCGGCATCGCGGCCGTGGCGAAACTCGGAAAGGCCGGCGAAGCCTCAAGCATCGGGACGGGAGCTTCGCTGGAAATACGCTTTGGCGGTACCCTTCGCTACCTTGGAACGGGCGATGAGTGCAACAGGGAACTGACGGTGTACGCCAATTCGCGGCAATCCAACATCGTCGACGGCGGCGGCAACGGCGGATTGGACTGGTCGGGGAACATTCATGGCCAGGGTAAGGCCGACGGCCAGCTGGTGTTCACCGGCGACAACGCCAGTGAATGCGTGTGGTCTGGGTCGTGGTCGCAGGCGTTCCCGGGCTGGACATGGTATTTCGCGAAGGAGGGGAGTGGCACATGGCGGCTCGCCAGCAACGTAAGCCGTCTTAATCCCGGCGCGTGGGCCGTCCGGGACGGCACGCTCAAATTTGATTCCCTTGCCGAAAAGGACGAAGTCTGTTCGCTGGGGCTTGCGACGGAACTTTATTCCGACGCTTATCGTACCTCTACGGCCAATCGCGAGGCTGTGGACTACGCAATCTTGCTGGGTTCCGGCACGAACAATCCCACGCTTGAATACAGCGGTTCGACGATCGGTGCATCCACCAACAGGCCGGTTAGGCTTGCGGGTATTGGCGGCACAATCGCGAACAACACCGCGACGGGGACTGTATCCATCAACGGCATCGCTGCCGAGGACGCGGGCGCGAAGAAACTGACCCTTTCCGGCACGAATACGACGGGAAACGTCGCGGGCCACATCTCCGACGGCGCTGGCAAGGTGTCGGTTGAGAAGACTGGCTCAGGAGTCTGGCGGCTCGAGGGCAACCAGACGTTCTCCGGTTCGCTCGATGTGAAGGAGGGGACTTTGATCGTGGCCGAGAAACCTTCGCAATACGGTTACGAGTACTATAAGTTTACTGTTGAGCAGGCGTATAACTCTGCGCAGTACCTGTTTATAAGGAGAATTGCGCTCTACGACAAAGACGGCGTCAGGGTCGGCATGAATCCGACAGACGATCCGCCCATTGTGGACGAGATGGATGGTAGCTATATAACGAAGTGGCATTTCAACGGCGAGCTTCAGCCGGGTTATGCAAGATGGGACATGCCGTCCAAGTTCTACAAATATGCGAGCGGAGAGAAAGCCGCGACAGCGCTGGCTGAGAACGATAGCTACTCGCGGGCATGCATGAGCGCCAATTTCTCCCCGGCCAAGCCGGACTACTGGCCGTCCATAGTCTGGCGACTGCCTAAGGGGGCCAATCCCGTTACGCATGTGGACATCGTCCAGCATATTGCAGCTGAAGGCAACAACACCAATGGGCGCGTTGGCATCTTCACGCTGTACGGGAGCGGCGACGGAAAGAGCTGGACGAAGCTCAAGCGCGTTGACTTGATGGATGATCAGACCCCGATTGGACAATGGGTTTCGGACGGCGCAACCGTCACGAACAATGCTGTCAGGCCTGGCGCTGGTTTCGCTCTCGACCGCATCGGCGCGTATTCGGCGCTCTCGCAGGATGTCACATACGATATCCTGACTTCGGTATCGGGGGTGAATGTGGCAACGGGTGCGACGCTGAAGGCCGAGGGCAATGTGACGCTGCGCTCGCTGACGGTCGATTGCGCGGCCGGGAACGGCACGGTCGATGGCTTCGACTTCGCCGCAAGCGGCACGGTCAACCTTGTGAACCTTGATACGCGAGGCGATGTAGAAGTGCCGTTGCGGCTGACGAATCTTCCTGATGGTGCGATTGACAGGCTCAATGCCAAGAACGGTTGGTCGGTCACGGTCAACGGCTCGCCCAGCGTTTCGCGGATTGTGACGTTTGACGGTGCGGCGGTCCGCATCGTGCCGCGCGGGTTTGTGGTGATTGTCCAGTAGGAGTGTTTGGCATGAAGAGACTTGCTGTCGTCTTCGCGGCCGGCGCGACATTTGCGCGGGCGGCATTTGGGGGTTTGACTCTTGACGAGAATTTCGGCGGCGAGGCGCTTGCGCTGGGGCCTGCCGGGAGCGGTTGGGCCACCAACGCCGCGCCGCTTGTCGGGGAGAACCGTGGCTCTGTATTCTTCGACGTGCGCTTCGAAACGCCCGATCCGGCATACATGCGCCAGCGCACCGTGATGTCGCTGCGCACGGCGAGCCGGTTCACGGTCGGGTTCTTTTCGTATGGAAACGACACCCTGCAGTTCTCGTTCGGCGATGGCGATCGGCGGTTCTTGCACACTTTCCCCGAAAAGATCGCGCGCGGGCGCACGTACCGACTCGGTGTGACCTGGGATGGCGATGCGGTGAGGATATACCGCGACGGGCGCGTGATAGTATCGGCCCTTCAGCCGCAGGCGTTCAAGCCGGGCATCGTGCGCAAGCTCTATTTGGGACCCTATGCGGATGGCTGGTTCCGGATCACGCCATGGTCGAAGGATGTGTTCGTCTCGCGTCTGCGCGTATGGAACGAGGCCAGGCTCCCAGCCGAAGTGGCGGCAGAGGCCGGCATCGAGTTCAGGCCGCTTGCGGAGACCGACGCGCCAAGGCTCACGGTGCCGAAGCTCCCCGAAGGCGTCGCATCACCATCGATTGACGGAAAGCTCGACGACGCCGCATGGGCGCATTCAGGTTCGTTGCCGCAGCTGATACGCGGCAATTTCACCGGGAAATCTGGCCAGCTCCCGCCGCATGGCTTCCGTCTCGCATATGACGACCAGAACCTCTATCTCGGTTCCTTCACCCATTTCCCGCCGCACGATCCCATCGTCGAAGGTCAGCCTCGCGTCGATGGCCAGGAGCCAGAAGCGTGGGGTACTGAATCATTCGAGTTCTGGCTCGAATGCGGTGGTCGCCAGTTCCGGTTCACGGCGAACGCGGCGGGCGGCACTTCGGAATCGTGCGACAGAAAGCGCCTGTGGAACGGTGAGTGGAAGTATGTGGATTCCAAAGAGATGAAGATTGACGATTCGATCCTATGGCAGAGCGAGGCGGCCATACCGTGGAAGACGCTGGGGTTGGACGGCCCGCCGAAAGCCGATGTGCGCACACGGCTCAACTTCGCGCGCACCTGGACCCTTTCCACGCTCGGCGGGTTCTCTTCGCTCGATCTCTCAGGCCGCGGCTATTCCGAGCCCGACACGTGGCCTGATGTGGATTTCGCGCCGGCCGCTTCATTCAGGCTATCCAAGCGGACGGACCCTTCCTCCGGAACCTATCACCAGGAGAGCGAGGTTGCTGCGTCTCGCAGGGCGAAGATCCGCTACACGCTGTCGCTGGCGCGTCTGGACGGGTCTCTGGCTCCGATGCCGCTCTATTCGCGTGAAAGTGCGCTGACGGCGGGCGAGACCATGAACGATCTCGTGGACGTGCGCACAGACGCGCCGGGGTATGATGCACTTCTGCACGTGCTTGAGGAAGACGGACGGATTTCGATGCGCGCAATCGTGCCGTATGCCCTGAACCCTGAACTGTTCGCCGTCACGCCCCTGCTGCTTGCGGAGAAGGTTCGCGTGACGCCCAAGAAGCCGCTTTCCGGCGAGTTCCGCCTCGTCGCTCCAGACGGAACGGTGATGGCGCGCAAGGAGGCGGCGTCAGGCGAGGTGGTCTTTGCGTTTCCGCGGTCGAACGCCGCAGGCAAGTGGCGGGTGGAGCTTATCGGCGGCGGGAAGGCCGCGACCGTGAAGGATTTCACCTATCCCGGCATCGGCGAATGGGAGAGGCAGGACTTCCATGAAGACTGGGTGCTGCCGCCGTTCACGCCCATGACGAACGCTGTTGAGCGGGATGGTCTTTCGGTTGCGCTTTACGCCCGCGCGTACGGGTGGCGCAAGTCGTTTCTGCCGAGCCGTGCGGAGGCGCTGGGCGAAGAGCTGTTCGCCGCGCCGCCAGAGATTCTCGTGGGCGGCGTGCCGGCGCAGTGCACGGCGTTTGCGGTTGTGTCCAACGCGCCTCACCACGCCGCGTTGGAGGCCACGGGCGGCAACGAAAAGGCTGATGTGTCGCTGCGCGGCTGGATCGAGTACGATGGCGTGCAGTGGAACAACGTGAAGGTCACGCCGCATGCGCCGAACACCTCGCTCCAGGTGCGTTATGTCCTGAAACCCGAATTCGCCAAATACCTCCATGCCGCTTCCGGATCCGGTTGGGGGGCGAAACGCACCATGGCGGTTGCCGAGGGCAGGCAGCTCCTCGGCGATTTCCCGATCCTCTGGACGGGCAACGAGGAGAAAGGATGGACGTTCTTCTACGAGACGCGCGATGGTTGGGATGCCAATGCCAAGCAGACATACGCGCTTGAAAAGACTGGCGACCGCTTCACCGTGACCGTGGATATCGCGCGGAAGTTTCCGGCCGGCAGACCTTTCACCCTTGAGTTCGGTTTCCAGGCGACGCCCGTGAGGCCGCGTGCCGCCAACTATCCCTTCGACATCGTCGGCTGGAGCTGGACGGCCCCAATGATCCGCCCTGGCCGGCGTCCGACGTGCGATGCCGTGTATCTCTTCACGAGGGGAGGCGGCGACCTCGGCAGTTTCTTCGGCGACCAGGATACGGACGACGGCCGCAAGACCGAGGCCGCGATGACGCGCGCGCTGGCCGCATGTGAAGGACGGAACGTGCGCCCCATGTTCTATACCGCCTCGCGCTACCTGAGCGTGCGCTACCCGGAAGTCGCCGCCTACATCCCGGAATGGATGTTCAAGCCCGAAGTCGCGATGGACTATTCCCACACGGGGCATTTCGTGTACGACTGCTGCCCAACCACCAAGGCGAACGACTTCTTCATGTGGCGCTTCCGAGACGCTCTGCGGCGGCATCCGGAGTTGAAGGGGATATATCTCGATTTCGGCGTGGTGCATCCGTGCTCCAACCGTGACCACGGCTGCCGGAGCAAAACGCCCATCCTCGGCATGCGCGAGTTCTACCGTCGCCTTGCCGTGGTGCAGCTCGAGGCGGGGATCAAGGAACCTCTGACCGTGATCCACAACACCGACTGCGTTCAGGTGCCGGCGGTTTCCTTCACCACGCATCTCGTCAACGGCGAGCAGATTCGCCAGGCGTCGAGTCCTCTCCTGCACAACAAGAAGGACATCCTCGATTCCTACGGCCTTGAGATGTTCGCGTGCGAACTCTCGACCCTGCCGTTCGGCATCTCCAACAGCGCCTACATGCCGTTTGACGAGCTTTCGAAGGTGAACGGCGGCGACGAGGGCGTGGAGGACTACACATTCCGCATGACGCGTGCGTCGCTCGCGGGAACGCTCGTCCACGGCACCATCCAATGCGCCTGGCGCAACCACTACGGCATATTCGACAAGCTCGTGCGCGCCTACGAACGGTTCGGTGTGGACAAGGCCGCGTTCATCGGCTACTGGCGGAACCCCGCCACCGTGAAATGCGCCAAGGATGTGTATGTGAGCTGCTATGTGAAGGACGGTAGGGCGCTTGCGGTCGTCTCGCATCTTGGCAAGCCTCACGTTGACCAAACGCCAGAGATCATTTTCGACTGGGCGAAGCTCGGCGTTGCGCCGCCGGCAAAGGCCGTGGACCTGATGACGGCGCCAGATCCAGAGTACGGTGAGCTCTTCGAGCGCAGGGCCAAGAGCAGGATACCTGTTTCGCGCGTGCCGCTCAAGCTGGGCGATTTCGGCACCAAGGTTGAATCGTTCGACGGCAATACGCTGAAGCTGCGTTTGCCGTACCACACCTTCTCTTTGGTGGAGTTCTCAAGGTAGGCTGCCGTGTGAGGTTCAAATTCCGCGCCCCTGCCGCCGCCAGATTGCACAAGTCTTAACATGGATTATGTGGAATAAAACGATAAGGGAGGGATTTGTATGAAAAGGAAGTATGTTATTCTTGCAGTGTGTGAGATTATTGCGGCATCTAATGGATGGTGTGATCCACTTAAGGGAAGAGTTATCCTTGAAGTGGGATTGTTGCAAAAGGAGGTCGTAGAGGAATATGCGCGTTCAAATATCAAGCATATTAACCTTGTTAAAAAAAAGATGTATAATGATTTGTTAAAAAGTGGACTTCAGCCCCGACAATATATTGCACATGCACAGGTCGAAATTCAATCATTAAAAGACATGAAAACTGTAGCCCAAGGAACGACTGATGCGAACGGACACTTTTCAATTGAAGTGCATGATGTATCATCAAACTTAAGGGTTTATTCTGTTGCAGAACTGCTGGTAGATGATAAGCACCTTCGTTTTGAAGGCGTGTGTCCCGTTGATAGATGGAAAGATAAGGAGTTGAATGTATATTTGCGACGTGAAACCATTTCTCTTATCGGACGCTGTTTGAATAAGAACAAGATGCCGGAACAGGGGGTTTATGTGAGAGTTAATCAATATCCTTACGCAGAGTCTTCGGATATGCGACTTATATACCCACAGATGTTGGGATTATCCGATACAAACGGATATTGGAGAGTTGATGGACTGTCAGGCCCAACGTTGGAGGAGGTTTCCGTCCATCTGTGTGATACAAATTCAATTCACTTTATGAGTGATATGCTTAGAGGAACGGCTCTTGTCGCTGGCATTGAATGTAGACGACATGCATTTGGAGGTTCACCGCTATTATCATTTGAGCAATCTTTGATTACGGAGGATTTACGAGAGGCGGCTATAAAGTATCGTTCTCTTGCGGAGAAAAAAACCGAGAAAACATGGAAGCAAACAGCACCGATGACAATTTTCCCCGTTAGCACGAATAACACTATCTATATTAAGGATATCATATTGCCATAAACCATAGAGTATGTTTTGAAGAACGAACATTTTTATGCAACACAGTGTAGGAGTATTGAGTAATGATGAGAATCGCCGTAAAGTGGGGTGCGCTTATCCTGATTATTGGGATGATTTCCTATTGCATTGTATCATTTAAAGCGAAAGATTTAGTTGGTGCAGAATTTGGATGGATACTTCCTGAGATAGAAAAATATGGTGGAAAAGTTATTTGCCGAGAGAGAGACTGGTATGTCGTCTATGAATTTTCGCAGAAGGCATTTGACGACCTTATCAAGAATAACGAATATTCTGATAAAGGTTATCAAGGGTGGAAATCGTTTAAGGGAAATCGTTTGTTAGGAGTCAGAAAAATACTGCATATTAATGGTCGCAAGTCGATGTTCATGAGAAATCTTAAGTCAGATAGAGCCACTGCTAATGAGATTGCTATCTTTGCAGATGCGATGAACAATAGAATAATATTATATTATGGGGTAACATATGGTAGATAAGCTATTGCATGGGTACGCCTACGACGCCGCAGGGCGGCTCGTGAAGGAGGGCGCGAAGACCTACCGCTACGGGTACCTCGACAAGGTGCTTTCCGTCACCGAGGGAAATACGCGCTACACCTACGGCTACCATGTTGACGGGCAGCTCGCCTCCGCGACGAAGTACGTCGCCGCCAAGCCGAAGAAGGGCGAAAAGCCCAAGGCACCCGAAACCGAGGAGTTCTTCTGGGACGGACTCGCGCTCGTGAAGCGCGGCGGAACCTCCTACGTGAACGAGCCGCACCCTGGCGGCGGCGCGGCGGTTCTCTCATCCAAGGACGGCGTGATGTTCAACGACATCCTCGGCACGACCCTCGGCGTGGAAGGCGAGGGCGGCTACACCGCCACGCCCCTCACTGCTTTCGGCGACGCCGCGGGAGGGGCGCAGTCCTCTGGGGCCGATGCGCTCTTCACCGGCAAGCCGCACGTTGACGGCCTCGGCCATGCGTTCCTCTTCCGCAACTACCGCGCGGGCCTCGGCAAGTGGCTCACCGCCGATCCCCTCGGCTACCCCGACGGCTGGAACCAGCTGGCGTATGGAAATAATGCGGTTTTGGCTGGTGTTGACATAATGGGTGGGACATTCTGGGAAGTTGTACTTGATTTCGGTATTGCATTCAACGATTTTGTTGCTACTTTACCGAAGGTGGAGAATGGCAATGGGCATGGCGGACTGATTTTGGATCAGCAGGGTATACGACGCCCGAAGAAATCAATGGGCTATGAGGTGGAACTTCGGTTGAATGTTTCGTGGGACAATCTGAAATCACTTATTAGCGGTGTGACAAATTTTTCTGCTGATCTTGCGAATATTTGGTTTAATGACGGTGCCAATCATGTTATGGGACTTAATTCTCATGATAACACCTATGATGGTTTTATGAGTTGGTTATCTGATGAAAGCGCATTTCTTAATTTTGTTGAAGATTATATCCCTAATATGCATGAGACATCCATTATTCACGATGAATGGGTGGGTTATCTTCTTTCACATGGGGCATCTATGAGTGCCATTAATACTCCAACGATGGTTCCTGCATACATGACAGCTCTTATGGTCAATTTGATTTTCACTGGTAAATCGTTGGTTGATCTTATTGAGGAATTTGCTGAATGAAATGTGTCCAATATGTTTTATCTGCTGCACTATGCGCTTCCTTGTTTTCTTCCGCAAGCGCACAGATTTCAGCGCGAACCGCTTATGCAACCCGCGCATATTGGGTGAAAAGCAGTTTTCCTAACCCCATTAATCAAGAGAATAGCTGGAAAGATCGCATACAATTGCGGGCGTTGAAGTTGTTCAAAGAGATAAGCCAAGATTATTCATTGCCCAAACATGAGCGAGGCTATGCCAAATTATATCTTGGAAAGTATGAATTGGCTATGGGACATCTTGCAGAGGCAGAAGGATTATTGATGGAGGCTGATGCCGAAACCGATACGTTTTGGGGTGAAGAACTGCTTCTGGACCATTTCCAGCGACTTGAAGCACATTTGGCCTATGATAAAAAGCGCAAAGAGTTGGCAAGGCAATACATGATTCGCAGAGATATGGTTCTCCGCGATGAATTTGAGCCGCAGCGGATACATTTTCTGAATACCCGCTCGTGCATAGATTGCAGCAGTATCCATTCGATTAAATACCGTTCCATGTACAATCAATCGTGTGACAGGCGTTTGCGCTTGAGTGCTTTCTTTGATTTCTGCAATGATCGAATCGACTCTTTGGCAGGGGATTGCGGAGTCTTGTCCGGTCAGGGTTCTTACGATGCCTGCGGATGGAAATGTTCTTTTTCAAATGAGACAGTTGATGTTTGGGATCGCTCCTCTATCGGCTTCACGTTTATGGAAACGCTTATCGGCAAGGTTGAAGGGCATGGAGAAATCTGGTGCAAGGATGGGTGTGCTGATGCGGACTGGTGTTTTCGGTTGAATATTAGGACAACCCTTTTCCCTGCCTCCGGCATGGATTACACAACAACGGTTTTTTATCGCGGCGTTTTGCGGAAAGGGAAAATCTTTCTTTTGGATGCTGACGATCATTTGTTTGAATCACCGTTTGTTGCGTTAGATGGAAAAGGGGGCTTGTCTGTTGTCATCTATTACAGGACAAGTTGTGGGAATGTTGTCGCTCGTTTTCTAAAGTGGGTGGGGAAGGAATCTGTGAACAAGACAAAGATTTCATTTCAACTCCCGAAGAAAGTGTTGTGCTCGATTGCGGGTCAACCTTGCCGAGATAGGAATGGAACTAAACTCCAATAGCTTTCCGCTTGCATTGCCTGCACGCATTTGGTACCATGCGCGCCATCGAGGTGAAAAATGAGCGGTCTTATGCGTAGCACCAGACACATTTCAGCCGTGGCTACACGCGCAAAAATGCGATACGGAGCATTGGTGGCCGCTTTGGGCATTGCCATTGTAACGGGTGTCTGTGGGTTTACGGGCTGTTTCCGGTTCTACAGGCGGACAGTGGAGATTGTTCCGGGACTAAAGTGGCAATATTGTTCAGATCGTTTCTCGCGCTTAATATGGGACAAGTTCGGCGTGGTAGCGGAAGGACGACTGGATTTGACGTTTTGTGAACAAGGTTTGTACATTCATTCTCGGGATGATGATCGATCCCTTTATCTTGATCTTATGGAACGGCGTGTCGTAAAGGGCAAGAATTGCGGCAGCAACATGTTGGGATATTGCGGCTTGTCAATTGATGCACCAACGGCTATGGGTGTTTATACCAATGACGGAAAGATCTTATTTGAACAGGCACTAAAGGATTTGAAGAAACGACTAAAACGGAACAGTACTGACTCGGAGGATGTTCATTGTACACATGGTCGATAATCGGGTTTGTCAGCATTGCCTGGTGTTTCGTCTGCATATCGCATTCTTCCGCCTCAACGGGCGAAGTCACGCGCGTAACGGTGCGGACGAGGGCGAAGGGCAATCCGAATCCGTCCATCTGGTACCGCGTGCCGTGCGACTACCAGAGGGTGCCGGGGCGGCGTTGGCGGACGCTTGTCATCTTCGGAGGACGCAACTGCGGCGGCAGCAATGAGGTTTCCAACGTATTAGGCTGGGCAAACTGGGCCGACAAGTACGGCGTATTCCTTGTCGCGCCGGGATTCAAGGACGACCGCTACTGGGATCCGGCGGCGTGGTCCGGCAAGGCGCTCCTTTCGGCGCTTGCCGAGATACGCAAGTCCTACGACATCGACACGGAGCACCTGCTCTACTACGGCTACTCCGCCGGGAGCCAGGCGGCAAACCTCTTTGCCGCGTGGCGGCCCGACCTCTGCCGCGCGTGGGTGAGCCACGCCTGCGGCGTGTTCCACACGCCCTCCATGAAGATGCGCAACACGCCCGGCCTCGTGACGTGCGGCGACGCCGACACGGCGCGCGACATCCTGAGCCGTAATTTCGTGGCGCGGGCGCGCGCCGTCGGGCAGTCCGTGGTCTGGAAGTCGTTCCCGAACCATCCGCATGACGTGCCGCCGGGATCGCTCGCGCTTGCGCGGGCGTTCCTCACGCACTACGATGCCGTGAACCGTGGCGATCTGGGGAATGCGGCGGCATGGGGGCATGCCGCCCTACCATTTGACGGCGCAATGCCGGATGCACCGTTTGTGGGGGATGACCCCGACGGTACGTACTGGCCCGCCGGTTCCGCCGAGGCGTTGAGCATCCCGCCGGAGGATCGCGTGCCGCTTCCGAGCCGGGCCGTGGCCGAGGCGTGGGGGAAGGATGGGGTTGCGCGGCTTGCCGCAGTTGTGGACGGAGGATCGTCCGCAGCAGGACAGGGCCAGGCGGTGCAGAGTGGCAAGTGGAGCTTCGCCGTGGATGGAGTGGATTTCGTGTGCCGCGTGCCGGCGGCGTCCATGCCTGAATCGCGCGTAGCCGTACTTTTCGGGGGGCGCGGATGGTCTGCCGAAAGGACTTTGAGCGCATTTGGCTTCGATGGGGTCGGTGCTGGCGGTCGCGGACGCCGGAGCGTCAATGGCGGAACGGAGAACTGGCGCACTTGCGGGGCGGCTTCTGTCTGCGCTTGCATGTGCGCTGGTGCTTCTGGTGATACAGCTGTCCGTTCCTGTCTCAGGCGTGCCGAAGGTTAGAGGCGGATTTGTGGTGAAGGATGGACGCGAAATGCCACTTGTGCTGCATGATGCGGAGTGGGCGCTGAAGGCAGTGGTTCCGTATTTGACGGATGGCTACCGCATAGCCATTGAGCCGGGTTGTGTTGTGCCGCAAACGCCGCCAAAGTCAGTGTGGCTGTTCGGGACGGTTGCGGAGTCCGCGCACCGTTTCCCGGACGCCAGGATCGTTGCCGTCGATCCGCCGGAGTTCTGTCCGCTCCCGCCGGATGCCGATATCAGACGATGATCGTCACTCATCCAGTTCGTCCGCGTTCCCTGAAGGGACCTGCCTTGTCCCTAGAAGGGGCATTCGCCGTCCCCAGAAGGGGGATTCGCTGTCCCTAGAAGGGGGATTCGTTGTCCCCAGAAGGGGGATTCGTTGTCCCCAGAAGGGGAGTTTGATGTCCCCTGAAGAGAATGCAGCCTGAAGTGCAGGGCGTATCACAGCTTGGCGAGGATGTCGGGGATGTTGGATTTGTCGAGGGACGGAAACGCGACTTGCCGGTCGTAGCTTCAGCAGCGGCGGAAGCGGCAGGGTGCGATGGACGGAGATGCTGGTGAAGTGAAAGATGTCGAAATAAGACGGTTAAGGGATCGCAAAGTGTAATAACAAGACAGTTTGTGGGCGTAAGAATGTCAAAATAAGACAGTCTCGGTCACGGGAATTATGGTATAATACGCGCATGAATCTACAGAAATTGCAGTTCGTCCTTGCTGATCAGCGCGATTATTGCGCCCGCTTGCTGTCGCTTGCGACATGTGCGCGCATTGAAGAACCCCTGATAAATCTGAACAGCAAGCTTGCACAGGTTGTTACTGGTGTCCGACGCTCTGGAAAATCCACGATGTGTCTGAACGTCTTGAAAAAATCTGGCTGAGTGGTTTGCTGATTTGCGCGCCGGCGGGAAATATGGTATCCTACACACTTATTTTTCACGAAGAAAGGCATAAGAAGAGAATGAAAGTCGAGCAGAAGGCCGAAAAGAACCCATGCGTGATCAGTCTGACCGTGACGGCGGACGCCGATGAGATCAAGGGCGAGGTGAAGAAGGTGCTGAACCAGTTCCTGCGCGAAGCGCAGATTCCGGGCTTCCGCAAGGGCAAGGTGCCGGTTGAGCTGATCCGCAAGAATTTCGAGAAGGAGCTTAAGCAGGAGACCGAAGGCGCGTGCTTCCGGGCGTTCTATCCGAGGGCCGTGGAGGAGTCGAAGCTCAAGGTCATAGCCTTGGAGGGCGTTTCCGAGATGAAGGTGGACGAAACGTCCGGGCTGAACTTCACCGCGCTCGTCGAGGTTCGCCCGGAATACAAGCTCCCGAAATACAAGGGGCTGCCGATAAAGCAGCAGGACGCCAAGGTAGAGGACAAGGCGGTCGAGGAACAGCTTGAGGGCATGCGTAAGATGTTCGCCAAGTTCGAGGACGCCAAGGACGGCGAGGTGGTGGGCGACGGCGACTTCGTGCAGTTCGACTACAAGGGCTCCATTGACGGCAAGCCGCTCTCCGAGGTCGTCCCGGACCAGAAGGCCATCTGCGAGGCGACCGGGTTCTGGACGCAGGTCGAGGAGGGGCGGTTCCTGCCTGAGATCCTTGATGCGCTTAAGGGCATGAAGGCGGGCGAAGAGAAGAAGGCCGTCAAGGTCAAGTTCCCGAAGGATGCCGCCCCCGAGCCGCTCAAGGGCAAGAAGGCCGCATACGACCTTAAGGTCACCATGTTCCGCACTCGTACGCTGCCTGACGACGCTGGCCTAGCCGAGGCCGCCAAGGTGGAGAGCGTGGACAAGCTGCGTGCCGACATCCGCGAACGCCTCGAAAAGCAGGCGGCGGAGAACGAGGTCGCCAACCGCAGGGAACAGGCGATAGAGCTGCTTCTGAAGAAGACCGACTTTGACGTGCCGCCCACGCTGGTGCAGCGCCAGACCGAGGCCTATCTCGGTCAGCTTGCCCAGCAGATGCAGTACGCGGGCGTGACCAGCGACTACATCGAGCAGAACCGCGAGAAGATCCTCAAGGATGCCGCCGACCACGCTGAGAAGCAGGTGCGGCTCTCGTACATCCTCCTCGACATCGCGGAAGCCGAGAAGATCGAGGTTGACGAGAAGGACGAGAACAAGAAGGATCAGGCCCGCGCCGAAAAGACGCTCGACTTCATCCTTTCCGAGGCCAAGAAGTAAGACTGCACGCCTCTGCCAGTTCTTAATAAGGTGAAGGATCGATCAATGAACGAAAAGACCAGCACCAAATCATACCTCGTGCCGATGGTCGTCGAGCAGACGAGCCGCGGCGAACGCAGCTACGACATATATTCGCGCCTCCTCCAGGACCGCATCGTGCTCCTGGGCGGTGAGGTGACGGATGAGACGGCAAACCTGATCGTGGCGCAGCTGCTGTTCCTGCAGTCGCAGGATGCAAAGAAGACGATAAGCATGTACATCAACTCGCCCGGCGGCAGCGTCACGGCGGGGCTTGCCATATACGACACCATGCAGTTCATATCATGCCCGGTCGCGACATACTGCATCGGGCAGGCGGCGTCTATGGGCGCGGTGCTGCTTACGGCCGGCGCGAAAGGCAAGCGTTTCGCCCTGCCCAACGCGCGGATAATGATCCATCAGCCGTGGGGCGGAGCAGAGGGCAAGGCAAGCGACATCGAGATTACCGCGAGGGAGATACTTCGCCTGAAGGAGCGCCTTAACCGCATTCTCGCAGACCACTCCGGGAAGCCCTACGAGGATGTCGTCAGGGATACCGACCGCGACTACTTCATGAGCGCAGACGAAGCTGCGGCCTACGGCCTGATCGACAGCGTCGTCTCGCAGAAGAAGAAGTGACGGCAGGCCATGGCTATGAAAACAAAGCAGATCTACTGCAGCTTCTGCGGCAGAGGTTCCCGTGAGGCTCTGGTGTTCCCCGGCCCGAACGACGCAAACATCTGCGCAGACTGTGCCCAGCACATAACCGACGCCGTCAACGAGGCGGAGAAGGTCGCCAAGGCTGACGATAAGAAGAAGCTGCCGGCGCTCGGGCCGGTGCCCCCGCCGAAGGAGATCAAGGCTTTCCTCGACAACTACGTGATCGGGCATGACGAGACGAAGAAGATACTGTCCGTCGCCGTGCACAACCACTACCGCCGCCTGGAGCAGAAGGAGAACGGCGACAGTCATCCTGATCCGGAGTTCGACGATGTGGAGATCGAGAAGTCCAACATTCTGCTCATAGGCCCTACCGGCACAGGGAAGACGCTCTTCGCCAAGACTCTGGCGCGGATGCTGAAGGTCCCTTACGCCATCGGCGACGCGACCACACTCACCGAGGCCGGTTACGTGGGCGAGGATGTGGAGAACCTCGTGCGGTACCTCCTGCAGAACGCCGGCGGCGACGTTGAGCTGGCCAAGCGCGGCATAATCTATGTCGACGAGATAGACAAGATCGCGTCAAAGACGGATAACGTGTCGATAACCCGCGACGTCTCCGGCGAGGGCGTGCAGCAGGCGCTTCTCAAGATCATCGAGGGCACGGTGTGTCGCATTCCGCCGAAGGGCGGGCGCAAGCATCCGGATCAGGAGTACATAGAGGTCGACACCTCCAACATACTCTTCATCTGCGGCGGCGCATTCGTAGGGCTTGACCGCATCATCGGCGAGCGTACCGGGCGGCGGACGATCGGATATGGAGCGGACGAAACGGAGGCTTCGACCCGCGGCTCTGACATCGAGGCGCTGGACGTCCGGCCGGAGGATCTTGTGAAGTTCGGGCTAATCCCCGAGTTCACGGGGCGTCTGCCCGTGATCACCGCGATGAAGGAGCTTACGGAGGATCAGCTTGTCCAGGTGCTCACCGAGCCCAAGAACTGCCTCGTGAAGCAGTACCGCAAGCTGTTGGCGATGGATGGCGTGAAGCTTGCGTTCGAGGATGGCGCGCTCCGCGAGCTGGCCCGCAACGCCATCACACGCAAGACGGGAGCGCGTGGACTGCGGGCGGCGATGGAGCGGGTGATGACGGATGTTATGTACGAGGCGCCCGGCGGCAACGCCGGCAGGAAGGTGACGATCACCGCAGAGATGGTCAGGGAGAGGCTGAAGTGACGGTCACGCTGCTCAAATCGAAGCTTCACCGCATCCGCGTGACGGAGGCGAAGCTCGACTATACCGGCTCTCTCACCATCGATGAGGATCTGATGGATGCCGTCGGCATCCTGAACTACGAGAAGCTGCTTGTCGCAAATGTGGACAACGGCGAGAGGTTCGAGACGTACGCCATCCGTGGTCCGCGTGGGTCTGGCGTGTGTTGCCTCAACGGTGCCGCCGCGCACAAGGGAAAGGTAGGCGACAGGCTGATCGTAATGACCTGGGCGCAGCTCGGTGAGGAGGAATCCCGCCTTTTCACGCCGCGCATCGGCGTAATAGGCGACGGCAACCGTCTCGTGTGAGGCCGGGCGTGGGCGCCGCATGGAGCTTAAGTGGAAAAACAACAAAACAGAAAAGGGGTGTTGACATGGCAAAGGTCGCATTGATCACGGGCATCACTGGGCAGGATGGCAGCTATCTGGCAGAGTTGCTGCTTGGCAAAGGCTATGAGGTGCATGGCCTCATCCGCAGAGCCTCTACGTTCAACACGCAGCGCATAGATCACCTCTATCAGGATCCGCACGTGAACGGCGTCAAGCTGTTCCTGCACTATGGCGACATGTCGGACGCGAGCTGCCTGGCTCGCCTGGTCTACGAGATTCGTCCTGACGAAGTGTACAACCTGGCGGCACAGAGCCATGTACGCGTGTCGTTCGACAGCCCGGAGTTCACCGGCGACGTTGACGGCATCGGCACCATGCGCCTTCTGGAGGCGATCCGCGAGACGGGGCAGGGCAAGTCCGTCAGGTTCTACCAGGCTTCGACTTCGGAGCTTTACGGCAAGGTGCAGGAGGTGCCTCAGCGCGAGACCACGCCGTTCTATCCCCGGTCGCCCTATGCCGTCGCCAAGCTCTATGCGTTCTGGGCTGTGAAGAACTACCGCGAGGCGTACAACCTCTTCGCCTCCAACGGCATCCTGTTCAACCACGAGTCGCCGCGCCGCGGCGAGACGTTCGTGACGCGCAAGATCACGCGCGCAGTGGGCCGCATCAAGTACGGTCTCCAGAAGGATCTGTACATGGGCAACATAAACTCCCTGCGTGACTGGGGATTCGCCGGCGACTACGTGGAGGGGATGTGGCGGATATTGCAGCACGACAGCGCGGACGACTTCGTGCTTGCGACTGGCGAGATGCACTCCGTGAAGGAGTTCCTGCAGGTCGCATTCGACTATGTGGGGCTGGACTGGGAGAAGTACACGCACCACGATTCCCGCTACGACCGTCCGTCGGAGGTGGACCAGCTGCTGGGGGATCCCACGAAGGCGCGCACGGTGCTGGGCTGGGAACCCAAGGTGAAGTTCCCCGGGCTTGTGAAGATGATGATGGATGCCGACCTCGAACTCGCCCGCAAGGAGGCGGCGCTCACCAATGCGTAAGACCGACAGAATCTACGTGGCCGGGCATCGCGGCATGGTGGGCAGCGCCGTGGTGCGCGCCCTTGAGACCGCCGGCTACGCGAACATTGTCACGCGCACCCACAGGGAGCTGGATCTGCTCGATCCTGCCGCCGTGCGCGCGTTCTACGCGGACGAGAGGCCGGATGTCGCCGTGATCTGCGCGGCGCGCGTGGGCGGCATCGGCGCGAACTCCGCCGGCAACGCCACGTTCCTCTACGAGAACATCCTCATCGCCATGAACACTGTGATGGGCGCGTACGAGGCCGGGGTGAAGCGGCTGCTCTTTCTCGGTTCCACGTGCATCTATCCGCGTATGGCCCCGCAGCCCATCCCGGAATCGGCGTTGCTCACATCCCCGCTGGAGAAGACGAACGAGGGGTATGCGCTCGCCAAGATATCGGGCCTGAAGCTCTGCGAGTTCCTTCGCCGCGACAAGGGGGTGACCTACCATTCCCTCATGCCGACCAACCTCTACGGTACCGGCGACAACTACGATGTCGTCGGCGGGCACGTGCTGCCCACCATGATCCGCAAGTTCGAGACGGCGCGCGTGAACGGCGACGCCACCGTGCCGCTCTGGGGCTCCGGCACTCCGCTCCGCGAGTTCCTCCACGTGGACGATCTCGCCGCCGCGTGTCTGTTTGTGCTTGAGATGGAGAATCCGCCCGATCTCGTGAACGTCGGCTCCGGCGTTGAGATCACCATCCGCGAGCTGGCCGAGAAGATCAAGGCCGCTACGGGATGCCCGGCGGCGATTGCTTGGGACAGCTCGAAGCCTGACGGCACGCCGCGCAAACTGTGCGACACATCTCTGATCCGTTCCCTTGGCTGGAGCCCGAAGATCGACCTCGACGCAGGCCTTGCCAGAACGATCGCCGAATACCGGGCCTCCGTTGCCGACGGAACCGTCCGACTGTAGCATACCGAACGATATCGCCGAGTGTTCTGGCCTGCCGTTTGCGTAGGCCAGAAAGCTCCTAACAAATCGTCCGTTTCGCCCCACTTGCGGCGGGATGGGTGGTTTGATATAATGCGCGCCATGAA
>CAMPAA010000022.1 GCA_946631345.1 uncultured Verrucomicrobiota bacterium | reverse complement strand
GATGGCACGGTGCGCACCGAGGGCCCCGCCAGCGGCAGCGTGAAGGTCACGACGGCAGGCGGCACCGCCACGCTCGACGTGACGTTCACCACGCCGTAAGGGGGGATGGGAGCGGCGCGTGGGGACACGCGCCCTCCCGTTTCAGGCGCTCAATCCAAAAGGTGTGGTATAATTACCGCCAATTCCACATCAAGAAACACAAGGAGAATTGCGGATGAACAGAAACATCTTTTTTGCGGCGGCCGTTTTCGCCGTCACGGCGGCGTTTGCGGCGACGGAGCGCGAGTACATCTGGCCGGAAGGCAAGATGCCCGACGCACAGTCTCACCAGATAGGCGCGACGACGGCAGAGGTGAAGGCTCCAGGCTACAAGGCCGACGATTTCCGCCGCCCCTACCTCGACTGGTTCGACCCGCCGGCGGCGGACGCGAAGACCGACATCTGCATGATACTCATTTCCGGCGGCGGATACAACAGCTGCTGCGACGTGGGGCTGGTGGAGCAGTGGCGCCGGAAACTCACCGGCATCGGAGTCACATGCGTGTCGCTCACCTACCGCACTCCGCGTCCGAAAGGCCTGCCGATCCATCAGACGGCATGGGAGGACGGCCAGCGCGCCGTGCGCCTCGTCCGCTCGCAGGCCGCGAAGCGCGGATTCAACCCGGAGAAGATCGGAACGATCTCGATGTCCGCCGGATCCCATCTCGCCACGCTTCTGGCCACGAGCTCGCAGACCCCGGCCTATGCGCCGGTCGATTCGCTCGATTCGACTGTGCCGTGCCACATCAACTGGGCGGTCACCTGCGCCATCGCCTATGCGCTTACCGACGGCATCGGCACTCCCAACACGCGCAATGGCGACGCGATCGACGTGGAGCTCGACTCCTGCTTCAAGTTCGACGCCAAGACATGCCCGATGTGCATGTTCCACGGCGGCATCGACCTCTACTCGCCCAACGCCTCGACAATGGTGTACCGCCAGCTGCGCCGCATGAAGATACCCGCCGAGCTGCACCTTTTCGCCGACCGCAACCACGGCTTCTTCGGCAAGGACGGAATGGACGACAGGGCCGCCGGCTACGACAACTGGTTCGGCCGAGCCGCCGAGTTCATCAGGCAGATGAACTTCGACGGGCTCCTCGGCAAGGAGGAGGACCTTATGGCGCGCTTCCCTAACGACGATGCCCGCGCCTCGTACGAACGCGAGATGGTATGGCCGGAAGGCAAGATGCCAGACGTCCAGACCAACCAGTGCACGCCATACATCGAGTGGCACATGCCGAAGGAGCTCAAGACCACGGCCATACAGATCATATACTCCGGCGGCAGCTACATGGGCAACGGCCCAGACGGCTTCGAGGTCGCCCCTGCGCGCCGCTACCTCAACGCGAAAGGCATGGCCGTCGTCACGATGAAATACCGCACTCCGCGTCCGCTGAACGGCCTCGCCAAGCATACCACGGCGTGGCAGGATCTCCAGCGCGCCATTCGCATCGTGCGCGCCAAGGCACCTGCCAAGGGGCTTGATCCGAACCGCATCGGCATAATGGGCTCCTCCGCAGGCGGCCATCTCACGCTCATGGGCGCTACGTCTTCCCGCAGCCGCTCCTATTGGCCTATCGACGCCATCGACAAGCAGCCGTGCAACGTGCAGTGGGCTGTCGCAATATATCCGGCATATGCGCTGACCGATGGCGCGGAGCGTCCCAACTCCAATGGCGGCAACGAGGACTCAGCACGCTTGGTGCCTGAGTTTGCGTTCGATCCCGACACCTGCCCGATCCTGTTCATCCACGGCGATGCGGATGGCTGGGCTGCCATGAACTCCGTGAAGTGCTGGGAGCAGCTGCGCCGCATGGGTGTGCAGTGCGACCTCCACACGCTCGCCACGCGCAAGCACTGTTTCCAGAAGTCGGCGGCGCCAGGCACGGGCAGCTACACATGGCTTGACCGCATCGGCGAGTTCATGAACCACCGTCGGATATTCGACAAATGATCGCGCGGCTGGCCCTCCTCATCCTGGCCGTGCCATGTCTGGCGGCGGACGCGCCGCGCATCGACTTCTCGATCCCGGAGAACGAGTTCCCGTTCGTTGACGCATGGTTGGGCGAGTTCGCGGACGAGCTTGCGGAGGCCTTGATATTTGGCCGGGCCCCGGCGTTCAACTACCTGAAAGCGGACGATCCGGCGCGCGCAGGCGCACGGAAGGATGCGTGGCGGTTCTACCGCACGGCGGCAAAGTTCTTCGAGGCCAACGCCGACTTCCTCTCGGACGGCAAGCGCATCGCCGAAGGCGGAAAGCTTTCCGCGCATCGCTGGCGCGTTGTGCGGATGAACGGTCTGCCAAACCTTGAGTCGCATCCGCGCATCCACCATGCAGTGTGGCAGGCGGCGGATGGCCGCAAGGCGCTCTTCCTCTGCAACGCTTCATGGGCCGTGACCGACTTCGCATGGGAGGGGCACGGGCGCAGGATCGCGGAGAAAATGCAGCCGCGCAGCCTTGCCGTGGTTCCGCTGTGGGATGCGCCGGATGCCGTGGAGGTCGCAGGCGGCAAGACTATCCATGCAAAGCCGCATGGGCAGGGCGGTCCACGCTATGCGTCCGTCGCATGGAGATTTGACGGCGGCACGGACTGGAGCGCGGGCGACAGGCTGGTTGTTGACGTCGTGTCGCACGATGTGGGCGGCGACAAGCTGATGGTCTACGTGAAGGATTTCTGGACGAAGAACTCCCAGGAGGACTGGATAATGGGCGAGTTCACGCCGGGTCCATTCGGCGTGTACCGCTGGACGGTTCCGTTGACGGGGCAGGTGACGACGTGCGTCCTGCGCCGCATAAAGGAACTGTACATCTTCACCGGCAACGCAGAGCATCCGCACTACGAAATCGCCCGTGTGTTGCTCCTGAAGCGCGGCGCTGAGCTGCCGCCGCCGCTTGCTGTGCCGCCGGCCGTCGCCGCCCGCCGCGCGGCGTGGGAGGAGAAGCGGGCGGCAGAGCGACGTGCAGCAATGGACGGGCTTACCGCTCTTGGCGACATGCGCATCGGCCAGGCGACAACGATGGACAAGATTCGTCCAGACAGGCCGATGCCGTTCGCGCGCCCAATCGCCGGCGGCTTGGGCGTGAAGCTGGCTCGCGGCGAGCATGAAGGAGTGCAGGTGCTTGTGGGCAATGCTGGCGTTGAAACGCTCGGGAACGTGCGCGTGCGCATATCCGGCCTGAAGCTTGAAGGCGCAGGATCGGAAGCCCCACGCCTCGGCCCTTCAAACGTTATGGTCGGCGTCACGGGCTATGTGCGCACGCGCGGCCTGCCGCGCTACAAGGTCGGATACAACGTGGCAACCAACGAAGCGCCTGGCTACCGCAGGCTCGTGCGGCGCGCGGATCCCGGCTGGTATCCCGATCCAATACTCGACTTCCTTGATGCCGCCGATGTGAAGCCGGCGACCGTGCAGAGCTTCTGGATCGACGTGTCGTGTCCGCGAGATCAACCTGCCGGGATGTACTCTGGTGTGGTGACCGTATCCTGCGATGCTCCGCAGAAGCGAACGGCATCCTACCCGTTCCGCGTGAAGGTGTGGGACTTCACGCTGCCCAAAGAGCCGCCTCTGCCCCTGGCCGTGACGTTCCATGTGGATTCCGCAAGCCCATGCAAGGCGGCGGTGGAGTCGCGCCTCGACGAGTGGGCGGACTATCTCGCCGACCATTTCATAACGATCGATTCGCTGTATGCATACGAGACTCCGCGCTTTGCGCAGCTTGAGCGGCTCAAGCGCGAGGGGCGGCTCAACCGCTTCAACCTCGGATACTGGACTGACTTCATGCGCAGTCCGGATGCAGAGCGCAGCTGGATGAAGGATCGCAAGCCCTCGTTTGACGCCGCCTATTCACGCGCGAAGGAGCTCGGCCTGCTGGACCACGCCTACATCTACGGCATGGACGAATGCCCAAGCAACCATTTCCCGGCGATGCGCCTTACGCTGTCGCGCCTGAAGAGGATGTACCCTGGAGTGCCGATCTCTACCACCTGCTACGACTACACCTACGGCGAAAGCGGGCAGCTGGCGGATATCGACATCTTCACTCCCGACACCACTAAGTACAGTCTCGCCCAGGCGGAGAAGGCGCGCGCGAACGGGCGGCACGTATGGTGGTATCTCGCCTGCGTGCCGCATGCCCCATACGCCAACTTCTTCGTGGAGTGCGAGGGGATCGAGCCGCGCAGCCTCATGGGCGCGCAGACCGTGAAGTACCGTCCGGAAGGGTTCCTCTACTATCAAACCGCAATCTGGCGCCGGAACAAGCCGATCGAGAAGGGGCCATACACCGACTGGGATCCGTTCAGCTGGGGGCGCGTGGGCAACATGTACAACGGAGACGGCAGCTGGACGGCCGTCGGGCCTGGCGGCCGCCCGCTGGAGACTGTGCGTCTCTACAACTTCCGCGATGGGCTGGAGGATTACGCCTACGCGAAGCTGCTCGCCGAACGCACGGGCAGGTGGCCGGACGTTCCCGCCGCCATCGTCGATTCCGTAACGAACTTCAATGTGTCGGCGTCAGTCCACTACGGGTGGCGTGACGGCATGGCTGAACGTATAGAGGGGAGCGGCAAATGAACCTTGCCTTGTTGATTGCGGCGGTGCGGCTGGCAGCGCCGTTCACTGACGGTGCCGTGCTGCAGCGCGAACGCGCGGTAGCGGTGTGGGGTACGGCGGAACCCGGTGAATCTGTGACAGTGACATTCGGTGGCGCCAGGGCCGAGACTTCCGCTGATGCGTCTGGCGCTTGGCGCTTGGCGCTTCCTCCGCTGAAGGCGTCGCGATCTGGGCGGCCCCTTGTGGCATCCGCGAAGAGCGGTTCGGCAACAGCGGCCGACGTTGTAGTGGGCGAGGTGTGGATCGCCGCCGGCCAGAGCAACATGGGCATCCCGCTCTGGGGCGAATCTCCGCGCGCGCGCGACAGGCTCGGCGGCATCGTGGGCCAGATCACGCATCGCCGCGACATGCGCACCGCCAACCTCGACAACGCCGCATCGGAGACTCCGCTGAAGGATGAACGCATCCGCTGGCGCGCAGCCGAGCCGGAGTTCCTCCTTTCCGGACAGGCCAAGGCCGTGGCCACATGGTTCGGGCTCACTCTCGAACGCACCCTCGATGTGCCGGTCGGCATATTCTGCGCACAGGTCGGGGCGACCTGCATCGAGACATGGATCCCGAACTGCCATGAGCCGCCTCAGCCGCGCCACGCAGGCGTTCCGCACCAGCTTCCTTCCCGCCTCTTCAACGGCAAGGTCGCGCCGATCGTGCCATACACGGTGAGGGGGATGATCTGGTACCAGGGCGAGTCCAACTCCGGCGAGGGAGTGTGGCAGAGCTACTGCACAAGGATGCACCAGCTCATCGACGGCTGGAGGGCGGCGTTTGGAGATGCCCGAATGCCAATCTACTTTGCCCAGCTTGCGCCGTGGGGCTCGCCCACCGTTCCATACATCCAGTGCGAGCAGGCGCGCTTCGCGGCCGAGGATCCCTACGCCGCGCTCGCTGTCATATGCGACGCGGGCAATCTTGCGGACATCCATCCCAACGACAAGCAGGTCGTCGCGCTTCGCCTCGCCCTGCATGCCCTGCGCCGCGATTACGGCTATGACATCGTCGCGGATTCGCCTACGCTGTCGAAGTGGCGCATAGACGGCGGCAGGTTCATGCTATCGTTCGACCATGTGAAGAGCTGGGGCGTGTACGATCCCGACTGGGCGTTCCACCGCGACCCGGCGAAGACGACGCACCTCGGCTTTGAGGTTGCAGGCGCGGATGGACGGTGGTTCAAGGCGAGGCTCGGCAACCTGCGCCGGCTGGCGAATGTCCCGCATGTCGAGTATCGCGGGCAGATCGACGGCACCGAGCTTGAGGTGTGGGCGGATGAGGTTCCGCATCCTCAGCGGCTGCGCTACCTGTTCTCCAGACCCTGGAAGGGGATGCTGTACAACGAGGTAGGGCTTCCCGCCGGTCCGTTCCAGATCGATGCCCGCAGCAACGTCAGCGGCGGCTGACGGGTGTGATGACGAACCTCCATGCAGTGCGCTCCACCTGGAACCGGTATCGTTCCAGAGGTATGGGGCCGCAGTTGTTGCATCCAAGGCCGGTCTGACGGCAGTCGAGCGTGAAGCATATCTCCCTGCGCGGCGCAAGACGGCGGAACTGCCGCACCTCGCCAGGGCGGTGGCGCGCCTTGTCGAGATCCTCGCGCGTGAAGTGCAGGGCCTGCATCATGAACGGCGTGCCGGCATCCGAGAAGCGCACGCCGCGCCCGTCGGCGGCGTCGGTGAACTCTACCCAGCGCACGTCCGTCTTGCCGCCGCAGTCCTGCGGACGGATGTAGTCCACGTACTGCTCCGACACCGTCGAATCCCACAGGCCGATGTCGCATCCCGTGTTGCGGTCGATTGCGTTCTCCCATGGGCCGCGCCCGTAGTATCGCATCCGTTCAAGCGCTCCGTCGAGCCGCATGGATACGCCCACGCGCGGCAGCGCCGGAACCTTGCCGAATGGCGTCATCTCGTTCTCGGCGAGCACGGAGCCGTTACCACGGAAAGTCCAGCGCGCTACGTGCTCGAATCCGCCTGACTTCGCGCCGGATATCCGCACGGGCGCGATTACGGTCGCCGAGCCGTCGCCGTTGCGCTCCACCGTCATCTGGCGGGGGTGGAAGGATAGCTGCGAGAGCCCTGCGGCGATGAAGGGTTTGCGTATCCACCCGTCGGCGTCGGTGAACGCACGTTCGACTTCAAGGCGTGGACCGTGCACTACGCCTGCCGGGTCATCCGCAAGTATGGTCTTGCCGCCCATGCAAAGTTCTTGCAGAGTTCCTGTGGCGCGGCTGAACACTCCGGTGGTGCCGCCCGCCACCACCCTGATGCAGCGCGCATCTTCGCTCACGGTGCATGCGCCGCCGCAAGCAGTCCGCAAATCCGCCGCAGCGGGACGCTTCCCGTAGGCAAACTGGTTCCAGGCCACCTCGAATCCGGCGTTTGCCCATACCGTAGGACGCTTCAGCCTGAACGAGACGCGGTAGAAATGTTCCTTGGCCGGGTTTGGTGCCGCAGATGGGCGCGGCAGCGTGATCACGCCATGCTTGCGCGGCGGAACATGCGGGATTGCGAGTGCGCCTCCATCAACCTTCCTGCCATCCGCAAACAGCTCCCATGCGCCGTCCAGCGCCTCGTCCGCGAACGTGAACTCATAGCGGTTGAGGAACTCCGCCTTGCCTGACGTTGCATCGTCGCAGCGCACCTCGACCGGCTGCTGCACGTGCTTGACCTCGTTCAGCTTGGCGGAAGGGCGGCATAGGGCGTCCACGAGGCCGTTGGCGCAGTAGGGGCCGTCGTTCGGTTCCTCGTCATGGTCGCCGCCGTAGCCGAGGAATCGGATGCGCCGCCCGTCGGGGCCGATGCGGTCGGTCTCGATCCACACTGCCTGGTCGAGCCAGTCCCAGATGCAGCCGCCGGAGAACTTGTCGCTTTCGTAGAAGAGGTCCCAGTATTCCTTCAGGTTGCCCATGCCGTTGCCCATAGCGCATTCGTACTCCATCTGGAAATGGGGGCGGGGGTCCTTCAGCTGCTCGCGCAAGGCGTCGAGCGACATGTACTGGCCGCCGGTCATGTCGGAGGCGTCGTTCCATGCGCCAGAACGCCCGTTCGCTGATATCCATCCCACTCCGTGGAAGGGGCGCGTAGGGTCGAGCCGCTTAACTGCGGCGAAACACTTCTCTATGCCAGCGCCCCATCCCATCTCGTTGCCGACCGACCACATCACCACGCTCGCGTGGTTTCGGTAGAAGCGCACCTGGCGCAGGTTGCGCTCGAGCATCGTCGCATGCCATTCTGGGCGTTCGGGCAGGCAGTCCGCGCCGTAGCGGATGCCATGCGACTCCACGTTCGCCTCGCTCATCACGTAGAGGCCGTAACGGTCGCATAGCGCGTACATCCTCGGGTCGTTTGGGTAGTGTGCCATGCGGACGCAGTTGATGTTGCTCTGGCGCATCAGGCGCACGTCGCGCTCCATCTCTGCGAACGACAGCGTATAGCCGTTCTCCGGGTTCATCTCATGGCGGTTCACACCCTTGAACTTCACGGGGCGTCCGTTGACGAGGATGCGGCCTCCATCAACCTTGCACTCGCGCACGCCCACCTGCGCGCGCCGCACATCGCCGCCGCAGCGCAGCTCAAGCGTGTACAGGTAGGGATCCTCGTCGTTCCATGCGCGGGCATCGGCGAGATTGAGGCGGAACTCGCCAGCCATTTCTCCGACAGGTTTGAACTCTCCAACCTGCCGCCCGTCGGCGCAGAGCAGGGTGGCGGCTACGTCAGGCGCGCCAGTGTCGGTTTCCACGGAGAGGGAACACGTCCAGTCGCGGTAGGAGGCGTTTGCAGGGGTTGTGGTGAAGGTGAAGTCGCGGATGCCTGCGGCTGGAGGGGCGTAGAGCTTCACGTCGCGAAAGATTCCCGCGTAGCGTATCATGTCCTGGTCCTCCACATAGCTGCCGTCGCACCACTTGCGCACGCGCGCGGTGAGGGTGTTTGCCGCGCCGCCGAACGCGACGGTCGCCGATACGTCGAACTCCGAAGGCAGGCGCGCATCCTCGAAATACCCGACTTTGCGACCGTTTAGCCATATCTCGCAGCAGGAGGACACGCCCTCGAAGCGCAGAATGATACGCCGCCCGCGCCAGCTTTCCGGCAGGGTGAAGCTCCGGCGGTAGAGCATTGTCGGATTGTACGCCGGGTCAATCTTCGGCGGCGTCATCGGATGCGGGTAGCGGATGTTCACGTAGTGCGGAACGCCCCACCCGCGCGTCTCCGCGCAGCTCGGTACGTCAATCGTGAAAGGCGTGTCGGTCTCGGAGGGATCGCGTGTGGCGATAGGTCCGTCCGAGCTACCCTCCCATGCGAAGGACCAAGTGCCGCTGAGCGACATTTCGAACCCTTCGGGTGACAGGTAGGCGCGTGCTTCAAGACGGTTCTCGGAGTTTTTCGCCGGATCGTCCCATGCGGGGATTGCCATTGCCGTGAACGTAGCCATGGCTGCGGCAAACATGCCGACGGTTCGTTTTCTGCTGAGATTCCTTGCGACCATGATCCTCTCCTCTCTCTTCTGTTGTGCCTGAAATTATAGCATAGCCTATCTTGGCATGCTACCCTAATTGCGTTGCTGAACGCCCCCCCTTGCATGGCGGCCTATACAGGAGGCGTCCGCGAGTGGGTGCAAGCGTATGTGCGGCGGGGCTGAAACCGACAAAAAACCTTGACAAAAAAAAAACGCTTATGATATATTGCGCGCGTTTTTCGTTCAAGGAAAAGAAGGTTGCTTAGATGGATTCGAATTTCAGCCGTTTGGCGAAAATGTGTGTCTGTGTGTCTGCCGTGCTGGGCGCTGCGGCTCTTCTGCGGACACGCGCCGACACTGCGACGATTGACGACTACGGGCGGGCGGATACCGGCAGCGCCAATGCCGGATACTGGGATGTCTCGGGGCGCGGTGCCACGGTGGTGCATCAGGCCGTGGTATCGATTGACGCAATGTTCCTCTCGGGCGGGTGGGATGAGGCAGAGTCGGCAGGCTCAGGCTCACAGCTTGAGAGCCGCATGTTCACGGCGGGCACCGCTACGCTGGCGCGCAGTCTCGAGACGGACCTTCCCGGGTCGTTGTTCATCTTAAGGTAGCAAATCAAACAAGGAGCATGCACATGAAATCAGCAAAAGCGATAAGAGCGATAATGCCGTTCGCTGCCGCCATTGCGGCGAGTGCGGCGTTTGGAGTGATGCCGGAGGTGGAGAACGTCGGGTTTTCGCAGGACGCCTCGCACGTGGTGACGATAACCTACGACCTGAAGAACACGTCCGGCGTGGTGACGGTGGATGTGCAGACGAACTGCGCGGCGACAGGGGAATGGGTCTCGATCGGCGACGGCAACATCGGCGATCTCGGCGGCGACGTGAACTGCGAAGTCGCAGCAGGAACCGGGCGCACGATCACGTGGCGCCCATGGAAGTCCTGGCCGGGGCATTCGATACCGGCGAACGGCTCGCGCGTGGTGGTGCGCGCCTGGGCGATGAACGCCACGCCTGATTATCTCGTGGTGGACCTCACCGGCACGGCGGAGAAGAAGATCCGCTACTTCACGAGCGAGGATGCGCTTCCTGGCGGGCTTCTCGCGAACGAGGAGTACCGCAAGAGCATGATGGTGCTGCGCAAGATCCCTGCCCGCAACGTCACATGGGTTATGGGCGCAAACGCCACCATTGAGACGCCAACGTATTCCGAGAGCCTGAGCCACTCCGTGACTCTCACGAACGACTACTACATCGGCGTGTTCCCGGTCACGCAGATGCAGTGGCAGTATGTGAACGGCTCCGTTCGCAGCAAGCCGTCATACTACACCGACGGATACGTGACGGACTGGATGCTGCGCCCTGTGGAGCAGGTGTCCTACAACGAGATACGCAACGGAGACTCCAGATACTCCGCCGACATAGTATGGCCTAATCCTCCGGGCGCCGGTTCGTTCCTCTACCGGATGCGCAGTCTTCTCGGCAACAAGCTAGACTTCGACCTGCCGAGCGAGGCGCAGTGGGAGTTTGCGGCCAGAGCCGGATGCGGAACGGGCTACCACAGCAATGGGCTTACGGTTGGCGACCAGTATGTGGACGCGAACCTCCCGGGGCGCTACCGGGTGAACGGCGGCAGGGACTACAACGGTGGCGATACGTCCGTGGCCGCCAACTACGGCACCTACATTCGCAAAGCCGGCACCATTATAGACGGAGCCACGGCGGCGGTAGGCTCCTACGCCCCGAACAACTGGGGACTTTACGACACGCAAGGCAACATTTACGAACTTTGCCTCGACCATTGGCTTCAGAACATCATTTCAAAGAACGGTGCCGTGATAACGGCAGAGAACGGCGGAGATGCGGAAAATGTGGCCCGCCGAGGCGGAAGCTGGAGCAAGGAGGCGCGGCTATGCCGGCTGGGGCAGCGCTTTTACGATGTTGCTACGTCTTTGAACTACGAGAACGGTTTCAGGGTGGCATGCCGAGGAGGACTTGAGTGATGCGGCGTTCGGCAAGGCGGCTTTCGATGGCCGCCTTTCTTGTATCGGCGGCGCTTTGCGACGCATCGTCCGCACGTACGCTGCAAGTGCGGCCTGGGCGCGAACCGCAGTCCCGCCTTACCTGGACGTATCCGTTCACGGTCGATCTCTCAAAGGCGGCGGCGGTGGCGTTCGACTTCAGGGTGGGCGACCTTTCGGAGTTCTCCGACTTTGGGCTTTCCTTCGAGAGCGGAGGCGGATGGTATTCCCTCAGGTTCTCGCCGGACTGCGCGAAAACGCGAATGTGCGTGAACCTCGGCCACGCGAGGATCGAGGGATCCCCGGCAGGCTGGAACTCTCTCACGCGCATGAGGCTCACGGCGTGGCGTTGCGGCAACGGCTCCACCGAGATTGAGATGGGCGAAGTCACGCCGGTGCCGCGCCTGCTCGACGCTGCGCCTGGGGAACGGCGCACAGCCTATTCGCACTACTCGTGGGGGCTGACGCGCGACGCGCACGGGGCGGCGAATACGGTGCGCGAGCTGAAGGCCTGCGGATTCACGGACTACTGCACGGCAGTGGCCTATGCGGATGTGGCGTTCTACAGGTCAAAGGCTCTTCGGACGAGTCCACAGGTGGACGAGAAGGGCGATGCGCTGGCGGCGCTCCTGCGGGAATGTCGGCGCGGGGGTGTGAAGTACCATGCTTGGATCGTATCGTTCCTCGCATCTCCGCCATCGTCTCGCAAGGACATTGCGGATGAGCTGAAGCGTGCAACGGACGAAGGGCTCATGGCCGTCTCGTTCGATGGGAAGGTTAGCGGCGAATGGCATTGCCCTACGCATCCCGTGAACCGAAGCAGATTCATGGATGTGGTGGCGGAGATTGCCGGGCTTGGGGTTGACGGCATCCACTACGACTACATCCGCTACCCGAACGAGGGGGCGTGCTTCTGCGCGGGTTGCAGGGAGCGCTTTGAGGCGTTTGCCGGAAGGCGGGTCGATAATTGGCCCAAGGATGTGCGGAGCGACGCCAGGCTCGCGCAGAAGTGGAAGAGTTTCCGATGCGACACCATCACGTCACTGCTGAAGAATGCGGCTGCGAGGGTGCGGGGGGTCGACAACGGAATCGAGCTGACCGCGTCGGTGTTCCCGGCGGCAGGCAATGCGGCTTGGCATGTGGCGCAGGACTGGCCGGAGTGGATTTCCGCAGGCTGCGTCGACGCCGTACACCCGATGTCCTACACACAGTCGGTGGAGATGTTCGGCGGCGTGCTGCGCAAGGAGGCGGCGGCTGCGGACGTGAAACGCATAGTGCCAACGCTCGGGCTGCGATGCTGGCAGGATGACGGGCGCGGGGTGGAGCGCATGCGCGGACAGATTGCGGAGCTCAGGGCGGCGGGTTGCACGGGCTTTGGCGTGTTCAACTTCGAGCAAGACCTTCTGCCCGCGCTCAGGGCGCTCGCCGCATCAGCCGCAGAGCCTGGAGTGTCAGGGTCGCGTTTGCGGTGCCCGTATCCAGCCCGTCGCAAGCCTGTGCGGTAGAATAGCCCGAGAATCGTGCGGGGCTGTTTTTGTTGCGCCCCCCTGTGCATACTGAACGCGCGTTGCGCGTTCCAATGCAGTATTGCGGCCATAGGTTTATGCTATGGCCAATGCTTGAAACTTCCGATATGCCGATAGACGCGGCAAAGTCTATACTATCGCGGCGTTGAGGCCAATAAGGGTTTTGGCCGAAAAGCACGAAAGAAAGAGAGGCAAATAATGAGCGACAGGAAAGAACGCAAACTGCATCTGGAGACGCTGGCGGTTCACGCCGGGCAGGATGCCCACGGCGACCCGGCGACATACGCTCGCGCGGTGCCGGTGTACCGCACCACGGCGTACAACTTCCGCGACTCCAAGCATGGCGCGGACCTTTTCGCACTGCGCGAACTCGGCAACATCTACGCCCGCCTGATGAATCCAACCAACGACGTCCTTGAAAAGCGCATCGCGGCGCTCGAGGGCGGTGCGGCGTCGAAGACGCTCGCGTCCGGCACGGCGGCCATATACTTCACCATCACGAACATCGCACGCGCCGGAGACGAGATTGTTGCGGCCAACAACCTCTACGGCGGCACGTTCAGCCAGTTCGACGCCATCCTCCCGAACGTTGGCATCAAGGTGAACTTCACTCCGGTAAACGACTTCGAGGCTGTCGAGGCGGCGATAAACGGGAAGACTAGGCTCCTGTTCATCGAAACGGTCGGCAACCCCGCTCTCGACATCGCCGACATAGAGAGGTACGCCGAGGTCGCCCATCGGCATCATCTGCCGCTCGTGGTGGACGCGACATTCACGCCGCCCACGCTGCTTAGGCCGATCGAGCATGGAGCCGACCTCGTGATACACTCGCTTTCGAAGTGGATTGGCGGCCATGGTGCCGGTATCGGCGGCGTTGTGACGGACTCCGGCAAGTTCGACTGGACCGACCCGAAGTTCGCGCTCTACAACGAACCGGACCGCGGCTACCACGGCCTCCGCTTCGCGCATGACCTGCCGGAGCCTCTTCGCCCGATTGCGTTCGCGATACGACTGCTGACGGTAGGCGTCCGCAACCAGGGGCCGACGCTGGCGCCCGATGCCGCATGGCAGTTCCTGCAGGGGGTGGAATCCCTGCCGCTCCGCGCCGCGCGGCACAGCGAGAATGCGCTTGCGGTGGCCAGGCATCTCCAGAACCATCCGAAGGTGGCGTGGGTCAAGTACCCGACGCTCACGCAGCCTGAGCTGGCGGCGAAGTATCTGCCGAATGGCGCGGGCGGCGTGGTGGTGTTTGGCGTGAAGGGCGGCGCCGACGAGGCGCGCAGGTTCGCTGACGCCGCGAACGGCGACATCTTTTCGATTCTCGCAAACGTGGGCGACGCGAAGAGCCTCATAATCCATCCGGCGTCCACAACCCACTCGCAGCTGTCGGAGGAGGATTTGCGGAAGGGCGGCATTGCTCCAGAGCTCATCCGCCTCTCTATCGGCATCGAGCACATAGACGACATCATCGCCGCGCTCGACGACGCATTCGATCAGATCTGAAGCAACCCAGCAAACAACAACGCCGAAAGGCATAAAAGGAGAAAAGAACATGAACAACATCAGCAACGCAAACACAAAGTCCACCCGCATCGCATCGCTCGTACTGGCGGCGGCCGCTTCCATCGGAGCGGCATACGGCGGAGTGCCGCTGAACAACCTGCAAGGTACGGGGGGCATAGCCTTCAACCCCCTCGCCTACACGGCAGGCCTGCCGTGGGAAGGGGGCGAATCCAACAGCGTGAACAAGGTCGTGTCGAAACCGCAGGTCGGCGCATGGTACGTGAACCTCAATGACGCCGGCGTGAACTGGTGGGCCGGCTCGGCGGCGATCACGTTCGCCCAGCGCCTCGAGGTCTCGGCTGGGTACGGTTTCGTGAATGCGCACAAGTACGGCGACAAGTCGATAAACACCTACAACCTCGGCGCGAAGGTGCGGTTCCTCGACGAAAACGCCTTCGACACCTCATGGGTGCCGGCGCTCGCCGTAGGAGGCGTGTACAAGTACACCGATTCCCGCACGGTCGATGCGCTCGGTCTCGACAACGACGGATTCGACGCATACGTCGTGGCGTCCAAACTCATCACGCAGACGCCGTGGCCAATCCTGCTCTCCGCAGGCCTTCTGCTCTCGGACGAGGTCGTGAACGGCGTCGTTGGCCACAACGACTACGACGTTGTCGCGTTCGGCAACATCGACGTGCTGCCGGCGGAGAACGTGGCCATAGGCGTTGAGTACAAGCAGGGAGTTGACGCCGGCGACGGAATACGCAACCACGACTACTGGGATGCGCATGTCGCGTGGTTCGTGACGAAGCAGCTCACTCTGGTGGCCGCGTTCGCGGAGACGGGGGACAAGGACAAGTTCTACCAGCACGGCAGCGCAAAGAATCTCGGGGTGGGCTCGGGAGCGGTGTTCTCGGTACAGTACCAGTTCTGAAGCGCGTATTGAATCGTTATGGTTGGTTTGCCCCGTCGCCGCCCCCCGGCGGCGGGGCGTTTGAAAGAGAAGGAGCATGCGATGAAGATAATATATCAGGGCAGGGAAACCGAAACCTCGGCGCAGAACGTAGCCACGTTTGTCGATGTTCAGGTCAAGAGAAGGTCAGAGGTGGTCGTGGAGCTGAACGGCGGGATACTGGATGCCGATGCTGACTGGAGCCGGATACCTCTCGTGGAGGGTGCGGAACTGAACATCTTCCAGATCGTTTCCGGCGGTTGAGGAGGGGGCGGCATGGGCGCAAACACATATCTCACGGAACGGGAGCGTGGCATTCTCGAAGGTGCCACGGTTGGGCTTGCCGGAGCGGGCGGCCTTGGATCGAACTGCGCGGCGCACCTTGTTCGCGCAGGCGTGAAAAAGCTTGTCATCGCCGATTTCGATGTCGTGAGCGAATCGAATCTCAACCGGCAGTTCTTCTTCCGGGATCAGATTGGCCAGAAGAAGGTGGAGGCTTTGGCGGCAAATCTTCGTCGCATAGAGCCGGAGCTGCAGCTTTCGCTCCATGATGTGCGTCTCTCTCCGGAAAACGCGGACTGGACGTTTGCCGGGTGCGCGGTCATCGTGGAAGCGCTTGATTCCGCAGACGCGAAGTCAATGCTTCTTGGCTCCCTGCTTCCAATGGGCAAGCCAATCATATCGGCAAGCGGCATCGCAGGTTGGGGACGTTCGTGCGAAATCCGCCAGCGGAGGATCGGCAAGAACCTCATACTGATTGGGGATACGGCAAGCGACATCCGCAACGGTCTGGCTCCGGTGAGTCCGCGTGTGGGAATCGCCGCCGCGATGCAGGCAAATGCCGTGGTTGCGCTGCTTCTGGGCGAGGCGCTTTGAAGCTGGGGGTGTAGCTGATTGAGTGTGCGTCATGCCAGACAAGCAAAGACTATACGCCGCGCTTGACGCGCATTTCTTCGCCCCGCTACGTCGTCCACGCACGCGGCGCGTGGGCGTGGAGCTTGAGTTTCCCGTGTGGAACCGCACTCCCGGCGCACCGACCGACTTCACCGCCGTCCATGGCGCAACGGCGGATTTCCTTTCACGGTTTAACTTCCCTGATACGGCCCATGACGATTCAGGCGCATTGCATCGGGCGCGTGATCCGAAGACGGGAGATGAACTTTCCTTCGACTGCTCTTTCAACACGCTAGAGCTGTCTTTCGGACCGACCGAAGACCTGACGGCGGTACACGATCGGTTTTGCGCCTACTACGCCGCATTGCAGGCGGCATTGGACCGGCAGGGTCATGCGCTTACTGGCATGGGCATCAATCCGCACTGGAAGGAGAACCGGCCTGAACCGATCGGGAATGGGCGCTACAGGATGCTGCTGCACCATCTGAAGTCGTATTCGAAGTATGGTGGCGCGCCGCGCTTCCATGACCATCCGGACTTTGGTCTATTCTCATGCGCATCGCAGGCGCAGATTGATGCCGATGAAGCAACCGTAATTCCTATCATCAACACTTTCAATCTGCTTGAACCGTTTAAGGCCGTACTCTTCGCCAACTCGCCTTTTGGCGATGGTGGTGAAACGCTGTGCGGCAGGGATCGTCTCTGGAGCCATAGCCTACATGGGCTCAACCCGCACAATTGCGGCATGTATGGCGTGACGCTACGCTCGCTCGACGACCTGGAGGGATATCTTGAATCGACAAGCATCTACTGTGTGGAGCGCGGCGGATGGTATTTGAACTTCACTCCTATCCCGCTTTCCGGATATCTGGAGAAGGGGACGATGAGCGCCGAATATTGGGATGGCACCGCTGGGATGCACCGGCAATGCCTGTTTTCGCCGGATGCGGACGACGTAGCATGGTTGCGTCCGTTCAAGTTCGAGGATCTTACCCAGCGGGGAACGGTTGAATTCCGCTCCGTTTGTGAACAGCCCGTACGCGATGCGTTTGCGTCGGCGGCGTTTCATGCGGGGCTTACGGAGAACCTCACGGCTATGGCGGAGCTGCTGGCCGCCGATACAGCCCTGTACGGGCATGGATATGGGGCAGCAGAGCTGCGCGGGCTGATGTCGCTTCGTGCGTGGCCGTCATTTGTGGAGCACTCTGCGCTTCGCGCGCAGTTGCATCGGATTCTCGATCTAGCGGAGGAGGGACTTCGCGGACGCGGCTTCGGGGAGGAGTATTTCCTCGTCCCTCTCCGTCGCCGCGCCGATACTCTTGTCAGCCCTGCCAGGGAATGCGTAGAGCGCATCGGGCAGGGAGAGTCAATCGAGTCCATAGCGGATGACTATGGCGCGCTACCATGAATAGGAGTCATACACCGTGTTGGATGTTCGTCAGACAAGGCTGAGGCCGCATGCGCTCGAAGGGAACTTCGGGCTTGAGCGCGAGGCGCTGCGCGTGACGTCAGATGGACGCATGGCGCACACTCCGCACCCGTTCCCCGACTCGCAGCGCATAGTGCGGGATTTCTGCGAGAACCAGACGGAGATCAACACCGGGGTGCATCCCTCGGCAGGCGCGGCAGTGGCCGAACTTAATGCGCTGAACGCCGAGATGCTGCGCACACTTGACGGGCGCGAATGCCTCTGGCCGTTCTCCAATCCGCCGTTCATCGAGGACGAGACGGATGTCGTGCCGGCGAAGTTTGACGGGGGGCAGGCGGCTAAGGGAGCATACCGCAACTACCTTTCAGCGAAATACGGGCGCTATCTGATGACGTTCTGCGGAATCCATGTGAACTTTTCCTTAGGGGAAACCCTCCTGTCGGCGGCGGCGGGAGTCGAGGACGAAAGGGCGTTCCGCGACCGGCTCTATCTGCATGTGGCCGAGCAGCTGATGCTCTGGGGATGGGTGCTTGTTCCGTTGACGGCCGCAAGCCCGCTCCTTGACGCCTCTTATCTCCACCGCGGGATGAAAGGAGGCGAAGAGTTCCTCGGACTGGCAAGCGTGCGGTGCAGCGAGTTTGGCTATTGGAACCATTTCACGCCTGTGAACGACTATTCCAGCGTTGATGCGTATGCGAACGCAATCCGCGAATACGTCAGGCGCGGATACATCGCCGCGCCAAGCGAACTCTATTTCCCTGTCAGGCTCAAGCCGCATGGCGCGAACAAGCTCACGTCGCTCGTGGAGCGCGGCATAGATCACATTGAAGTGCGGTGCGTGGATCTGAATCCGCTGGTCGGCGGTCTTGTGGACGACCGTGATGTTCTCTTCATCCAGCTGTTGATGCTCTGGTGCGCATCGCGTCCGGTGGCGCATCTTTCGGGCGGGAATCAGCTGCAGGCCGTGAGGAACTTCAAGAATGCCGCACGTTATGACATAGATATTCCGGACATCGTCTTGCCGGATGGCGTGGCAGGCTCTGTGCGGCGCATTGGGCTGAGCCTTCTTTCGGAGATGCGGCGTTTCTTCGCGGACTTCCCGCAGGAGATTGCGGACGTCATCGATTTCGAGTACGGCAAACTTGAGGTGGACGGCAACAGGTATGCGGTGAAGGTCAAGGAGCGGTTTGGCGGCACATTCGCGGAGAAGGGGCTGTCTTGGGCCAAGGAGCTGTCGGAGGCGAGTCATGTGTGAGATGCTTGGAATTTCCGCGCGCAGGCGGATCAGGGTGAACGACATTCTGCGAGAGTTCTTCTCCCATGGCGATCAGCATCCTCACGGATGGGGGCTGGCGCGCTTTTCGGAGACGGGGGCGCCGTCCATAGAGAAGGAGCCGGTCAATGCGACGGCAAGTGCGTATCTCCGCCACAGGCTGGAGGGGCGGATAGAGGAGCAGGCGCTTCTTGCGCACATACGGCTGGCCACGGTGGGAACGCTTGAATACGAAAACTGCCACCCGTTTTCATGCGAGGACAACCGTGGTCGCACGTGGACGCTCGTGCACAATGGCACCGTCTTCAATGGGAGAATACTCAACGACTACATGGGAATACAGTTTGGCGATACGGATTCGGAACGGGCTCTGCTGCATCTGATCGAACGGATCAACTCGGCGCAGGCGAAATGCCACTGCGCATTGGACGAGCGGGAGCGCTTTGAGGTGCTCGCGGAGGCGATTGCCGAGCTTTCGGACGGGAACAAGCTGAACCTGCTCATGTTCGACGGAGAGGTGATGTACGCGCATGTGAACTTCAGGAATTCGCTTTACCTAAGCCAGGATGACGGGTGCTTGACGTTCTCGACCCGTCCTCTTACGTCGGGTGAATGGCGGCATGTGCCGTTCACTCGCCTCGTGGCGGCGCACAACGGGGAGATTGTGCGTGAGGGGATGCCGCACGGCCATGAATACATATACAATCCGGAAGACTACCGTTTCGTATACATGAATTTCGCGCGCCTGTAGGCGCAGTTGAGAAAGGAGCAGTCAAGATGAAGTCATTGGTCATAGGAGGGCGGAAGTTCGCCAACCGTTTTTTCCTTGGCACGGGGAAGTTCGCAAGCCGCGAGCTTACCCGGGCCGCGCTCGAGGCGAGCGGCACGGAGCTCGTGACAGCAGCGCTCACGCGCGTCCACGAGGATGATGCAGCGGAAGACTCCATTCTTGGAGCGATAGACCGCAGCAGGGTGCAGGTGATGCTCAACACCTCAGGCGCACGCAATGCGGAGGAGGCTGTGCGCATGGCAAAGATTGGAAAAGCCGCCGGCTTCAACTGGATCAAGATTGAGATACATCCGGACGCACGCTATCTCATGCCGGACCCAATCGAGACGCTGTCGGCGGTGAGGGAGTGCGCGAAGCTCGGCATGGTGGTGCTTCCATACATCAACGCCGACCCCGTTCTGGCGCGGCGGTGCGAGGATGCTGGCGCGGCGGCGGTTATGCCTCTCGGCTCTCCAATAGGGTCCAACCGCGGTTTGCGCACGCGAGACATGATCGAGATCATTGTGGAGCAGAGCCACGTGCCGGTGGTGGTGGATGCGGGAATCGGATTGCCGTCCCATGCGGCCGAGGCGATAGAACTTGGCGCAGATGCCGTGCTTGCCAACACGGCTGTGGCGGCGGCGGAGGATCCGGTGAAGATGGCCGAGGCGTTTCGGTTCGCGGTGCGTGCGGCGGAGCTTGCGGTCGAGGCCGGGCCGCCCACGGCGCGCGCGACAGCCTCCGCGACAAGCCCAATGGACATCTTCGCATGAGTGGTCTTGGGGAAATCCATCCATGTTCCCGTTGCTGAAGTATGCCGAAGACGACGTCAACCGCCATTTAGCGGCTGTTACGGCGGATCGCGTTGCGGAGAGCCTCGCAAAGCCGCGCAAGGGCTGGTTCGACCTGCTGAATCTCATCAGTCCTGCGGCATATCCATTCCTGCCGGAGATGCGGCGGGCGGCGCAGTCCATGCGGCGGCGCTATTACGGAAAGACGGTGAGCGTGTACGCGCCGCTCTACATCGGCAACACGTGCGTCAACTCATGCAGATACTGCGACTTCCGCGTCCAGCACGGTGGCACTGTGCGGCGCAACCTCACTTTGGACGAAATCGGCGTTGAGGCAGAGGCTATCCGCAAAACCGGCATTGATTCGCTGCTGGTCGTGGCTGGTGAAGATCCGCGCGTGAACACTGTAGCTCATCTTGCGGAGGTGGGACGGATTCTCAAAGGAATGTTCTCGAACCTCTCGCTTGAGGTGGCGCCGCAGACTGAAGCCGGCTATCGGGAACTGTTCGGGGCCGGATACGAGGGGCTGATATGCTTTCAGGAGACGTACGACCAGATGCTGTACCGCGAGATGCATCCGGCTGGGCCGAAAAGCGACTATTCTTTCCGTCTTGAAACGCAGCTCCGCGCCGGGCGCGCGGGATTCCGCCTGCTCGGATGCGCATTCCTGCTTGGACTTGGACCATGGAGGCGCGAGGCGGCGAGTCTGGCGGCGCACGCCTTCTATTTGATGAGGGAGTGCTACACGGCGAAGGTTCAGTTCGCGTTCCCGCGCATATGCCGTGTGGAGGGTGGATTCGTGCCGCCATGCGAGGTGGATGAACGCGACCTTGAATTGATGATGCTTGCGTTCCGCATCGTCTTCCCTCAATGCTGCATGACAGTGTCCACGCGTGAAGCGCCGGCTTTCCGGGACCGTATCGTGCTTACGGCGGCGGACAACATGAGCGCCGGATCGCGTGTGACACCTGGCGGTTATGCGGTGCTTTCGCAGCATCACGCCGCTGACGTGGCGCAGTTCACCCTGTCGGATGACCGTTCCCCGGCTGAGGTCTATGCCGCAGTCCGGGCCAATGGTCAGGAGGTCGTGTTCAAGAACTGGGACAACAGGATATGATGGGCACGGCATTTCCCGCGCCGCAAGGGTGGCAGCCTGTGGCGCGGGAGCTTCGAGGTAATTAGTCGCTCCGGTTCTGGGCGCGGTATGGTGCGCCCGCCATACACAACTGGGTGTCCCCGTCGCCGCCCCGCAAGGGCCTGTCCCCACGCGGTGCGGCTCCCGATCCCCATGGGGACAGACCCCGCGAAGGTTCAAGGCCGTAGACAGGTTTTCTGTCTCCCAATTCAGTCCGTGTTACGGTCCATCAACTGTCCGTGGCGAGACCGTTACTTGTACGTGGTGTGTTCGTCAGAAGCCCGTTGGTTGTGTGCGGTAATCCCGTTGTAAATCCGTGTGTGGACTAAAAAGCAATGTCCATAGTTTATAAACAATGAACATCGGTTTATGATATAATTGCGCGCCAAA
>CAMPAA010000021.1 GCA_946631345.1 uncultured Verrucomicrobiota bacterium | reverse complement strand
GACACCCGGACATCGCACCCTGCCATTGCCGAACTTCGCAAGGTGCGACACGACAGCTTCGTACCCTGCGACTCTCTCATGTTGCACCTTGCAACATCGCGCTATCGCACCTTGTCACTTTCGCCTGTCGCACCCTGCAACTCAAAAAGCCCGCTTTTTGCCCCTAAAATCGCCCTTCTCGCCCCACGCATCCTCGCGCCGCCTCGCCGCCCATGCGACCAGCATCAACACCGACCTGCGAGTTTTCATTTTATTTCCCTTCTGCCTTCCAAGGCCGATGACGGAACACCCACCTCCACTTGCGTTGCCGCCAACAGCGATGCGTCCGAAAGAGCCTTGATGACGACATCATCTGCGGCGTCCGTGTCGATGTAAACCCGCCCGGATATGTCGAATGCGCCATTTTCCGCCGCCAGAGGTTCACCGTCCGGCTCTTTGCGAAGCGTGAAAGTGAAGCCGGACGGGAACGATATGCGGCCCTTCCCTGTGTTGTGCCACATCGTCACGACGCGCCGCCCATTCCTTGAAAAGAGAAAAGCCGACACGCATCCACCCGCGACGCCGCGAATCTCACGAACCGGCACAAGCTCGTAATCGCCTTCCCCGTTGATGAGCAGATGATGCTCCTGCGTTGCGCTTTTAAGTGATTCCTTCTGCTCCGCCGTAAGCCAGCTCCTTGCGCGGACGTCCTCCCACCTGCGCATGACCTCCAGCAGGTCGTCCGCTCGCGGGTGCTTGTGGAAATGTCCCGGGTTCAGGTGAATCGCGGTCGGACAGTCCCATGCGGCGGCGCGGCTTGTCCCCCACTCCCACATATCGGGCTGGACACCGTTTTTGCTCACATAGTCCCTATTTATCGGCTTCTCGCCCGGCAACGTCACATCCCACCATCCGAAATCAAGCCGCGTGAAGTTACGGCGCATCAGCGGAGCGTTTTCCTGCGGATACTCGACGATCTTCGCCTTGAACATCTCCGGCGGGAACACATCGAATGCGTTTGCACCGGCCTGAAGATGCCAGCCGAAGTGCGACTTCGCCGCGCCCTCGGTGAAGATCGGCGGCGTGGCGAATTTGCGGGCGACGCGCCACTGTGCGTAGGCGACGTTTATGCCGCACGGCGGATTGACGCCCTCAGAACCATCCATGTAGCAGAACTCAAATCCGCAGTCGTACAGCCGGGCAATCTTCCCGGCGACTTCGTCCTGCAAAGACGTTTGCTGGTTTATGTAGCAACTGAATGCGGCAAACTCGCTGACGTCAAGCACCCCACCTACCTGACCGCGAGGATGTTCCTGCGGTCGCGTTGCGCAATGGCCGCGTGTGCACCCCGTGAACTTGTAGGGCGGTTCCGTCGTGTAGTCCGTGTAGTGCAGCAATTCGCCGCCGAACTGAAGCACCCTGCATTTCGGATGATGCGGCGAATCCACGGGATTCTCCTCGACGGCAATCTCGCATTCGTTCGTGCCGCAGGGAAGCGGTTCAGACAGGGTAAACATGCGCGTGTGGTTCAAACGAGGGTCGGCAACAGGCGTCACGTAGCTGCTTTTCAGTCCGATGTGGGTTTGAAGGAGATGAAGCCCCGGCTTGATTCCCGCCGCCTTTATCTTGCCCAGCATGTCGCGTATATCGTCGTAGCCGCGAGGATACAGTTTCTTGTTTGGGCGGTAGTCACCGATTGTCATCCAGCCATGGTCGTCGGTGAATTTCGTGTAGTAGATGAGCATCAGGCGGAACCCGCCTCTCTTCGCAAGCTCGATGTGCTGATCCACGTTGCCGGGATAGAGCGTGTCGCTCCAGCAGATGGAGGCGTTTATGATCGGCGAGCGACGCGCGACGACTCCACGCGGCAGCGAGTAGTCCGCCTCCAGCCGGTCCACGGCATCCAGAAACGCCTCCCTGCCTGCTCCCGCGACGATTGCCGCCGAACCGCCGCGCAGTTTCATGCCACGCTGCAGGTCTGCGGTAAGCACCTTGCCTCCAGCGCAATCCTCGTGGTCAATCTCCGAGAACGGATCCGTAGCCATCACCGCAACCGCCGCCTTGTCATCCCACACGGCATTGACCCAGGCGCCGAAATTTCGGCGTTCCGCCACGGGCAGCTGCATGATGCGAAAGCCGGCGACGGGCGGCACGTCCATCACGAGCCGTCTGTACTGCCGCTCCTGCACGGTGTCGGAGATGAAGTCCTCAAGCGTGAAAACCATGTAGTCGTCGCGGCAAACCACCTTGACGACGGCCTCGTAGGGAGCCAGTTCGAACCCGACAATCAGCTTGTCCCCGTCACGGCGGAGCCTGTTGGCGCGATATGTCATTCGCTTGCTGGGATGGATGAGCTTTGTCTGGTTGTTGAACGGCCGTGTCTGCGTGGACGCAAAAAGCGGAACATCCGCGCCAGACTGCAGACACTCTTCGCCTGTCGCCTTCACCACAAGCGATTTCGCGCAGGCATTCTCGCCGATGCGCAATGTCATCCGCTTGTTCTCAAACACCACGTCATCAGCGGCCAACGGCAACACATCCAATACTACCGCCACAACGACAGCAAGTACCAAAACATTTCTCATCTGTCCTTCTCCTTCATTTCAATTTTATTCTCACCAGATGCAAGCGGTTTTTCAATGCCGCCCCATTTGAAGATGCCGCCGACACCGTGCGGCAACGTGAGCGTTCCCGACACGCCGGTTCCGTCAAAGCGCAAGTCAACGACAACCTCACCCTTCGGATGCGGTGCGTGCGCACGTATGAACGAAAGCCCACCTGGGCACGGCGCAACGACCACCTTGGAATAGTCCAACGCGGCAGGTCGAATGCCGGCAAGTCCAGAAAGAGCATGATAGATCGGATGTGCACCCCATGCATGGCAATCGCTCCGTGCATTCGCGCCAGGGCTCTCCAGCGGCGTCTTCAGGCCAAGCCTGACGTACTCGCGCCACAAATCCAGTTTCTTGAGAAACAGATCGCCGCGTCCATGGCGGAAGTACGCCTCAAAGAGATAGTGGGAGAAATACACCGTCGCACGCGCAAGGTCAGGAGACGATATCAATCCCTCAAACGCGCGTTTCTCGTCATCTTCTCGCATCAACCCGGTTATCATGGCAAGCGCCTGCGCGTGTTCCGACCATTTGGAGTGTGAAAGATCGTCGGCGAAAAGGGCTCGTCCTTCATCCCAGAACCGCTTGCGCACGGCATCGAACGTGCGCCGGGCACGGGCAAGCCAGTAATCGGCTTGCGCATCGTCGCTACACCGCCGTTCCGTCGCGGCGGCACTCTGCATGGCCAAGACCCAGAACAGCGAATGGATCGAGTTCGCTCGCCCCGGCGTCCGTCCATCAGGCGCCTCACCGTGGTTCCATTCAGGTACCCAGTCCACAAATGGCCATCCGGGCAGATCAACCAGCAGACCGTCTTCGTTCTCATGGCGCTGCAACGCACCCATCGTATGCCGCAGTCCCGGCAGACGCGCAGAAAGCCACTTGGCATCCACGCCCCACTTGGCAATGTCGCCGTACATCATGGCATAGCACATCGTGTACGTGCCGGACTCCTGCTGCAGCCAACACGGGAAGTTCATCGGCACGAACCCGTCATTGCGCCGCGCGAAATCGAACAATTCCACGACGCGTTGCACAATCCGCCGGTCTCGATAGCCCGCTTCAAGAACCTGAAGCTCCACCCTTCCGTCGCCAGGATACATCTGCTGCTCGTAGAACGGACAGTCAAAAAGCATTTCGTGCGTGCATTCCTCCATGCCTCGGCGGCAGATCGCCAGCACCTCGCCTACCGACGGATCGGAACACTCGAATGACCATTCCCGCTCCAGCGGATAGCGTGACTCTTCCAGAAAGGCGTCCTGTATCTCCAACGGCTCGTCTGCCGTCTCCACCAAAATCTCGCACCAACGCCCGCAGCGCATCCAGGGTGCGGTGAACACGGCGCCGTCCCGTCCGTCGCACACAAACGTGTCGCCGAACCCATTGAACTTCTTGCCGCGCCATACGTTACGGTTTCCCTTTGCGCCATTCGCCTCACGAAGAGATTCCGCCCAACCCCACCTTATCGTTGTCCCCACGCCGCCAGATGTCTTCAACACCGGGTAGGCACAGTAGTAGTCGCCAAGATCCCACAGAATCCTCCGTTTCGCATTCTTCGGGACAACGCCGCACAACGGCCCACCTTCGACAACTTCACCAGGTCGAACCACCATGCTCAATTGATCCGGCAGTTGCGACGGGTACAGAAGACGCCCCTTTCGGCGCACACCTCCCGCAATACTTTCACCCTGCGGCCCCTCGCTGACACTTGCCGCCGTCCATTCCTTCGGCTCTTCGTCAAGCAGCCCAGTACCGACAGCACGAGTCTCCCATCCCGTCCCGAAAGCACCGCTCCTGCCCTGCCCCGTAAACCGAGTTCCGCGAATGATTCCCACATCCCATGCCGCCTTGCCTGTCGTCAGCCGGTCGTCGTACACGCCGCTTGCCTTCAGCACAAAACCGGGACGATGCTCAAGCTGGGCGCGCGGAGCCTTTTCGCCGCCGCTCCACACAACCGCCTCAAACAGATGTTCACCCGGCTCCAGCGATAGCCTGTACGACTGGAACTGCCAGTTCTCCATCAAACCGCGATGCGGTCCTCTGGAAACAATCTTACCGTCAAGCAAAAGCGTAAAGCGTCCATCTCCTGACACGTCAATCTCAAATGGCGCGTTGTCCTCCACGTGAAACCTACGCCGATACTTGATGAACAGTCCGCCGCCGTCATCCCGTGCCGACGGATGCGCAATCCAAGATGCGCGCTCTATATCGTAGCGCACCGTAAGCCCCGCATTGCCGCGTGTGTACGATGGCGAACGGAAAATGCGCTGAACTTCCGCCAGACACGGCATGTGCAAGGCTGCCGCTGTTATTGTGCAAAGCAATATAATGTAGTTGATATTCATTTCTCGACAAGGAAAATCGTTGTGGCCGTGCCTGAAGTCTCAAACGAGAACTCGGTACAGCGACTTGAAACACGGCGCGACCTCGGGTAAAGCTCCGTCACACGTGCCGCACAAGGCAACCGAATCGTTCTGCGCCCGGCATTGGCGTTATGAAGCGCCACATAGGAAGCGTTTACATAGACTGCCGCATCGGCGTCGTCATTGTAGATGTGCACCCCGGCATCAGAAAGGAACGTGCGTAGCTGTGCGCGCGTCGGAGCTTTGTCGAACACAACATCATTCGGTTCACCCATTGCGCCGACCAACGCCAGTTTTGCGCCCTGACGGCGCAGACGCTGAAGCGTGCTCCGCTTTTCATCCGTCACATAATGAAGATTCGGGAAGATGTACGCCTTGTACTTCTTCAGCCGACCGCTCATGACGTCCGCCATTGACGCAGAATCGAACGGTGCACCTGCACTGCAAAAGGTGTTCGCCAGCTCCGTCATGGCAAGATTCTCCTTAGTCGGCGGATATTCCGCATGAGTGAACATCACACTTTCGTAGTCACCGACGACAAGAACCTCCGAAACGCTCTGGCAGTCGTCGCTTCGGCGGCGAATCGGATAGATTTTGGCGAAGAACTCCTTAAACGCGGGATCGGCATACCATCCTTGCCCAAAGTCAAAATACCAATATCCACATCCCCAGCAGAGCGACTGTGCGAAATCACGCGCCAGCAAGGCAATGTCGGCTTCAGTCGAATTGGAATAGCGGCAATAAGACGACCCAGATGTCGTGGTCGAATTGTCGGCCTCCAGTATGGCCAGCTTCCCTCTGCTTCGCAGGCCCTCAAGCAGACAGCGGGCATACTGTCCGCAACCGCGCCGTCTGGATTCCGCGCCGTATATTGACGGGGAACATTGGAAATCGACATAGGGTGAATCCAGCATGGCGTCGTTCTCAAGATGCCAGCCCTCGGCGGTCTCTGGCACACCGAAGTAGTATCCGCAATAGTTGCCGACAAGTGCCCTTCCGCCGCAAGCATCCTTGACGGATTTGTTGCAATCAAAAAGAAGATCACGTAGCGTCCTGGCATGGCAGCGTTCGTAGTCTATGACAGACCGCTCCTTGTCGGCATCCCTGAATCGTCCTGCAGACTTCCGCAATCGATCGGCTGCGGATGGTGTGGTTGCCGTGTCAAACGTCACAGAACCGTCATGCCATGCCGTGCGCAAAGCTTCGACGTCGTTGCCGTAGTTCCTTCTCAGCCAACTCCGGAATGCGTTCGTCATGGCCTTGCCGTTGTCAGGCATCAGCCCGCGCATCCCGTAGTAGTGCCATTCGTGGTTGATTCCCCAATCAACCCGATAGGCAAAGATTCGCCTTGAAAAGATGCTGCCTTCAAACTGCGCGACAGCCTTGCGCAAACAGTTCGTGAAATCTCGCCGCCAGACCTTCGATGCCGCAGACGGCGCCGCGCAGTTCTTCAGACACGCGCGCTGCCCAATGTCCGCTTTCGCGCCAATGTAACCAACGAGTTCGTCTGGATGCGCCGCAGCCCACCACTTCGGCGGAAGGACTGCGGAAAGGCAGACGAAGAAACGCGCCTCTGGGTCGATCGCCAGCGCAGAGCGCATCGCCGCTTCGGCAAATGTCACGTCAACCGTTCCATCGGGCTTCCATGCCGTCTCGAGGTCAAGGCCAAGTCCAAACAGATGGATGCCCGCATCACGGAAATACGCCGTCTGCCGACGCAGCTTGCGGTTGTCATCATGCCATGATTCGGACGCATTGTAGAATGTTGCTTCAAACCGCCGCCCGCCGACGTCAAAAAACGCCTTGCCCCTGTCGTAGCCTACGCGGCATTTCGGCTTTGGTTCGCTTTCCAGCGCCGCAAGCACGGACTTCAAGCGTCCGTCTCGCGCTGTTCTGAACCGTGCCACCGCGTCTCGCTCGTTCTGCGGAAGAAGAAGCGTCATGTCCGCCCGTGCGCACCATGGCCCTGCCGCCATGTCATCGTGGACTCTTGCGGCCTCCCATGAAGCGTCATCGAAGTCAAGCGTCTCCCATCCAGCGGCAAGGTCCTTTGAGCAACGCCATGAACCGTCGGTGTGGATGTGGCTCGTTGCACCGTTCGCGTATTTGAGTTCAAGCGCCAGACATACGCCGCCCATGCCAGCAAGGTTGGCATTTCGGATGGCAAGGCAATGTCGTCCCGGCGTGACAAGTTTCGCCGTGAAGTCAGCTGGATCATCGATGCGAGAACCTCGCTTTGCGGAGACCGACTGCCCATCTATGAATATCTCGCCAACATCGTCAAGCCACCATCTGGCAATCGCCCTTTCAAGTCCAGGCGACACATTGAAGACGCAACGATAGTAGCGAGGCTTGCCCATGCCCTCGGCAAAAGTCTCTCGCGGGCATATCCATTTGACAGATGACTCCGGCTCGTCCGCCTTCGCGTCAAATGCCCCATCCGCACGACATGCTGCCGTCAACACCCCCATGGACAGCAACAGCGTGGAAGCCTTATGAAAACACCAAATCATTCTTCACGACATAATGCCGCGTAACGCCAAGTTCCTGCATCCAACACTTGACGAAATTCGTCCTCCATATACCAGAGCCAGGTCCTCCACCAGCGTCATTTTCCCACAACCATTCAGGCGTGGGCCATATCGCAACCTTCGGCTTTACCGCTGCATAGAATGTCTTCTTGGCTCCATGCTGTCCGTGATGGCTCATGAACACCACGTCATGCGGAAGCCGACCCGGGATCTCACCAAGCAGCCTGTCGCCCGCCTGTTCACCAATGTCACCAGTCACAAGGACGCTCCGTCCTCCAAGCCGAACCGAGAAACAAATCGACGAATTGTTGCAGGCGTTGTCGGTGATCGACATGTCATAATCGTTCAGCACCTCAACCTTGATTTCGCCGATGTTGAACATGTCGCCCATGTGGAGCGGATGCGGCCACAGCTTATGACGCTGGAGCATTCCGCGAAAGCAGCTGCTGACCCCGCAGCAAGACCGCTCGTGCAGCTTGAACCATGACTCGGGCGGGAAGGAATAGTGTACCGCACCGACTTTCGGCAGAAGTTCTACATGGTCACGCATCAGTCCCCACAACGCGCCGAAATGGTCGTCGTGGTTATGGGTAATGAACCATTTCTCGACACTCCCGCCAAGATGTTGCAGCAATTTACCCAATGCCACGGCGTCATCGATGTGCCCCCCGTCAAAGACGGCGACCTTGCCGTCAGCGCCGACAAACACAGCGCCGAACATCGGCCCTTTGCCGTGATTTCCAAGGCAGAACATCCTTGCTCCGGATTCATTTGCGAAGAAGCCAGAGATTGCCTCGAAGCCCAGAGCACAGCCGTCAATCCTGGCACCTCCACCCATTGTGGCAGAAGCACCAAGCATCGCAGCGAATTCACGACGAGTCACGCCCATGTCATTTTGCCTTCAGTGGCGCGCGACATGGCGCAACCAGACGGAAGCCGATGTTGTCGTAACCCGTCGTTTCGGCATATCCGCCACGCCACGAGGACGTCATTACGTCCCATGAATGGGTGTAGCAGGCACTCCTCACGACACGCTTTTCAGCGTCATACATATCGAGACACATCTCCATCTGTCCGCCATACATATCGTAAAGCCCCCATGGATTTGGCGAAAACATGCCTACCTCCGTATCGGACCACCGGTCGCAGTTCCCCCTGTACCATGCGTTCGCGCGGATGAACTCCTCCGAGCTGACGCCTCCGCCGTATACGGCGGTTCCCGTTCCGGCGCGGCATGCATACTCCCATTGTTCCTCTGTCGGAAGATCGGCGTCAATGCCAAGAAAGCTGCGAAGCTCGTTGATCGCCGCACCAGAACCGCGCAGCTTGTCGTACGAAGTACCGGGCGCGGCCTTCTTGCCGTTCGCCCATATCTTGCCGCCGAGAGAGGCCGTGACGCCGCACCGCATCCACTGCCCGACGGTGAACTCGTAGATGCCAATATAGTAGTCGTCAGGCAGACTGACGACATGGTCGTTCTGACCCTGGCAATCCATGTGCCACCTCACGCCGGCGGCCGGAATGCGCCGCATCACAAGCCAGTCCGTCTTGTACATGCCATTCGTGACCGGCACGGGGAACGCATCGGCAGAAACATAGTAGCGCACCACATCCGTATCAATCAGGTTGATCGCCATGTAGTCCGGCGGCGCGTTCGTCGCCCATGCGGTGATGACAATACGTGCCGCACTGATGGTCTGCTCCGGCATCGACGAGTCAATCGGCCATGTTGCCGAGACGGATGTGTTCACGTTGGTGACGAGCTTGTTCACCTCGCCGCTGATGCGCCGCAGCTTGTCCGCGCCGATTGTCGCATACACGCCATCGCCACGATTAGTGCGGACGTCAACGGTGATTATGGCGGGTTCGTCTATGCGGTACGTGACGGTAGCCTTGAATGTCTGCGGATCCTGCGAAAAGCCAACGTTGGAGACCGTCGCTCCAGTCGCAGACGCAGCAGACATGCAGAAACACAAGGCCGCAGCATGGAAACCTGATTTCATATCGGCCTCCTTTCGTTACTTCGTCTTGTGCGGAGCGACGCACGGCGCCACAAGGCGGAAACCGACCGTGACATAGCGAATTGTCTCGTTGTATTTGCAACGGAACGTGGAAGTCTGCTTGGACCAGACATCGTTCCATGCATTGCCGCGCAAGACGCGGATAGACGTCGTGTCAGACGTTCCAGTTTTAGGTGCACCTTGCGGATCGATTGACGGAAGATCGGCAAGCGACATGCTGGCATCGTAGGCATCCAGGCACTGCTCCATCTGACCGCCATACATGTCATAAAGCCCCCACGGATTTGGCGCAAACGCACCGACATCATGGTCGTCCCACGATGAGGTGTTTCCCTCGTAGCAAGCAGTAGTATTGATGAACGCCTCGGTGAATTCATCGCCAAATACAGCTCCTGTCGTCCCAGCACGGCAGGCATATTCCCACTGCGCCTCAGTCGGAAGATCAACTTCAACGCCCAGCTTGCTTCGAAGATCAGCTATCGCCGAACCTGACTTGACCTGATGTCCCGTGTCGGGCCAACCGAAACTGCCGTCTGTTGCGCCACGCAAACATTTATAGTCCGCCTGCGTCGCAGGCTTCAACGCATTTGCCCAACTCTTTCCACCAATGCCAGCGCTGCTGACACCAGTCGATGACTGCACATCGCATTGCATCCACTGGCCAATGGTGAACTCGAAGATTCCAATATAGTAGTCTTCCGTCAGCGTAACGATATGCGGATTTTCGTCGGCTTGCCTATAGGAATTCTCACCGGGTGTCGATCCCATGCGCCAAGGGATGCCGGCGGCGTGGATGCGGCGCATCACAAGATAGTCTGTCTTGTATCTGTCATCAGTTACGGGATATGGCATGGCGTCCGTATCGACATAGTAACGAACCTCGTCGCGGTCGATGAGGTTGAGAACCATGTAGTCTGGCGGCGCGTTCGTCGCCCATGCCGTCACAACAGCCTTCACATTCTCGCCGGTGATGCGTCCTCCTTCACTCCAGAGCAAATCGGGACGCCATGTCAGCGTCAAAGTCTCGTTGACTCTCGTGACGAGTTTGTTGACCTCACCGACAAACCCGCGCGTGTTTGAGCTGCCGATTGAGACAAACACACCATCGCCCCGATTTGTCTGAACGTCCACCGTAACAATGGCCGGTTCGTCTATGCTGTACGAAACAGAGACGAGCCTATCTTGAGCCTGATTGAACGTCACGCCGCTCACGATAGGGGCGGACATTGCAGACGACACACACGCAAGCCCAACGAGAGCTGCGAATGGTCTATTCATTGATCTGGTTTGCTTTTTCATTGTTTCATCCTCCTGTTATCTGAGCCTGAGTGTAAATCCCACAAAGGGACGTGTGTCCAAAGACCGTGCCGCCGAAGATTTGGCATAACGGCTGAACAACGTAAACGTCGGTGAAGCGAAAGCAATCTTTTCCTCCGCTCCAGCTCCGACTACGACAGTCGCCGCATCGTAATACCCGACGGAATTAACCGAGCCGGAATAACTGCCGCGATTCATGTAGCTGGACGAACAGGTGGTGTTCGCCAGCCCATCATAGACTTCGGTCTGCGGCATATCGCCGACAGCCCACGTCACTACAGCCGCGCCAACGCAAAGCGCTGCCATGCACGAGAGACGGAAGCCTCTTCGCGCCGTTCTAAGCCTTTCATTTTTCATGTCTTTCTCCCTTTGAAAAAATCATGCCGTATATTATATTCTACCGATTGGCGTTTGTGAAGATACACTAAAGTATAGCATGCTTTGACTGTACCAATAAAGCGGCAAATGCTATAATATGCGCACAATGTGTAATCTGCTGATTTTCGCGGCTGCCCTTTGTGGTGCCATGGACTGCCCCGTGCTGCACACGGCGGCAGAAACTCGCGCGTTTGCAGAAAGAACCTCCGAAACGAATGACTACCATTTTGTCCTGAAAGGCACTGTAACGTCATGGGTTGCCATCGACAGCTTCATCCTCAAAGATGCTTCTGGTTCCGTTTGGCTGAGACTTTCCGACGGACGACGCGTGTCGCCAGGCGACATGCTCGAAGTTCGAGGGCATAGTGTGCCCAACTTCGTCGGCAACCGCACCGCCGAAGTCGATGACTTAGTCAAAATCGGACATGTCAAACCGCCGACGCCCATAGACATGGATATCCACAATATCGATCCACGAAAACGTTCTAGCCTGATGTACAAGACGATACGCACATACGGCATTGTCATCAACGCCTTTCATGACGAAATTGATCCTCGCTTCCACCACCTCATCATCCGGCGAGGCAGCGGCACGCTCCATGCCTCCGTTCCGGCAGCGGATTTGACGGTTGATGACCTTGATAGCTTTCTCGGCGCAGAAGTGCGCATTACGGGGACCTTCATGCTGCATCAGGGCGGACGTCGCCTTTTCAGCGGGAACACCGTCTATATCTCCAGTGCGGCGCAGATAGAAACCCTGCGCGGAGCAGACGATAAAACCTGCGACATACCACCTCTTGAGGATGTGTCCCACATGGATCCCGCCGTCATCATCGCAACCGATCTCAGGCGTGTGGAGGGTGTCGTCACCGCCGTCTGGCACAACGACAGGTTCCTCGTCAGGACAGACGACGGGCGAAACGTTACGGTTTCGCTCGTAAAGCGTCGCGATCCGCCAACAGTCGGAATGCGTGTCTGCGCCATCGGTTTCCCTGATACAGACCTCTTTCACGTCAACTTAATCGATGCTCGCGTCATAAGTTCGAGTCAAATCCACGGCATCAGCGAAAACATTACCACGTCAAGCATCAATGCGCTCCTCTCTGACGGATCGAAAAGACGCTTTGACGTGTCAAAACACGGGCACGTCATCAGGCTTTCGGGAACCATTGCCGACCAGCCGACCGCAGACGGGCGAATAAATCTGCGAGACGGCGGCTTCACGCTGCCAATCGACATCAGCGCTTGTCCAAATGTCACCGAACGGCTCAGCGAGGGCTGCGATGTCGAATTGACAGGCGTTTGCATCGTAGAGACGGACAGCTGGCGGCCAAACGTCGTCGTTCCGCAGGTTAAGGGAATGGCTCTCGTCATGCGCTCACCAAACGATGTGAGAATCATCAGCGGACCGCCCTTGCTGACCGTCGGGCGGCTCTCTGTCGCCGTCGTGATCCTTCTGGCGTTTCTGCTGGTCGCAATAGTCTGGAACAGGGTGCTTAATGGTCTCGTCAACCGCCGGAGCCGAGAATTGATTAAGGAGCAGATTGCCCGCACCGTCTCGCAGTTCAAGATCGGCGAACGCACACGGCTTGCCGTGGAGTTGCACGACGCGCTGTCGCAGAATCTCGCGGCAGTCGCCTGTCTGGTAGGTGCAGCACGACGCGCCGTTGATTCTGGGAGCGCCACAGCCAGCGAGCAACTTCAGACAACCGAACGCATGTTGAACTCATGCCGCACGGAACTCAAGCACTGCCTCTTCGACCTCCGCAGCGACATGCTGGAGCAGCCAAAGTTTGCAGACGCGATCCGTGTGACGCTCGAGCAGCTCCATGCCAAAGCGGAAATCGTCGTACGTTTCGCCGTTCCACGCACACGCATGACAGACTCCACGGCTCACGCCATACTCTGTATCATCCGCGAACTTGTGTCAAACGCCATACACCACGGCAAGGCAAGCAAAATCCATGTCGCCGGCAGCATCGAGGGCGAAACGCTCAAGTTTTCCGTACGCGACAATGGCACGGGCTTCGACCCCAAGACCAGCCCCGGCCCACGCGAAGGACATTTTGGACTCGACGGCATACGTGACCGCGTGAAGCGCATCGGAGGCGACTTCAGGCTTGAAGCTGCGCCGGGCAAGGGGACATACGCCGTTGTCACGCTTAAAGCCACAGGAGGAACACCTTGAAGCGGATTAAGGTTTTGCTCGCGGACGACCATTCGGTCATGCGCATGGGACTTGCGACGCTCATCGGAAGCGATCTGGGCATGACCGTGGTCGGCGAGGCCGAGAACGGCGAAGCGGTTGTGAAGCTCGTCAACGAAACGCATCCAGATGTCATCATCATGGATCTCATGATGCCGGTATTGTCCGGTGCCGAAGCCACAAAGCAGATACTTGAGGCGCACCCAAACACAAAAATACTAATCCTCACGTCCTACGGGACCTCCAGCGAGCTCGCAGAGGCAATACGCAATGGCGCACACGGCGTGCTCACGAAAGATGCGGCGGCAGAGAACATCCTAGACGCTGTTCACACCGTCGCGGCGGGCGGACGGATAATCCCTGACGGCATCGAGAAGAACCTGCAAGAGGTGTTTGCAACCGCAAAGCTGACCTCCCGCCAACTGGAGATACTGGACATGGTCAGCCATGGTTTCTCCAATCAAGATATCGCCATCCGGTACAACATATCCCTGACAGGCGTAAAGAAACATCTTCAGACCATCTTCACGAAGCTTGGCGTCTCATCCCGCGCCGAAGCCGTCGGCATCGCCATGCACCGACAGCTGCTTAAATTCTAACTCCCACACCTCAAAATACTCCATCCACCCTCAATCGCCGCCCCGCACCCCGCGACCACTGCGTGGCTCGGCCTCCGGCTTCGGAGATATTCCTGCGCAATCCCCCGTCCCGCACAGATCACCGCGACAGACATGCACTTTTTCACTTGTTCTGGGCAGGCGAAAAAGGTATAATCATTTCCATCTTTTTATGTCCACGGAGCCGAATATGGCTGAGGAACTTCAGAGTCTGATCGAAAAAATCAACCGCGACGGCGTCGAAAAGGCGAAGGCCGAAGCGGAGAAGATCGTCGCGGAGGCGAAAAAACAGGCGGAGACGATCGTAAAGAAGGCAAAGGACGAAGCTGCGGAAGCCGCCTCAACCGCGTTCGTAGGCAGGCAGTTTGTTGCTATTCCAAAGAAACGGTAGTCGTCGATGATGCGGTTCCATGCGAACTCATCATCCGTGAGTACGCGACAATTGTAGAACGCCCGATACCCGATGTTCGTAACGAGCTTGCCGCCGAGCGTAGAAGGTATCGTCACGGCACCTGTAGGCTCTGGCGAGATGGCGGGCGTGTATGAATCTGATGAACTATTATCTGCAAGATTATATGCGCATTCACGTGAAACGTTGCACCAAACGGCCCGTAAGGTACCAAATCACCCCTCCCGATCCAAGCGAAATCTTGCTCCATAACCATTCGCCGACTTCATGACGACCAAAACAGTCTGCATTTTCCGTATATTCACAAAAGCCCGGCCCTTTCCTTTTCCATTGCCGCAGCAGCAAGGTCAATTGCCGCGAGGCATTTCGCCTCTTTCTTCTTTTCCGTCAGCCACCACGGTGCAGTCATGAATCCCTTCAGGCGTTCGGGCGCAATCCACTTGCGGCAGTACTTGACCGTCTTCTCGAAGTTTATGTCGCACCCCCAGTTGGATGCCGCCGGCAGCTGGTCATAGCCGGCCTTCTCCAATGTCCTGTATGCTTTGACGTATGTCTTTCGGTTCTCGCTCGCCTTCGCCTTTTCCAGTTCCTCTTCGGTGAATTCGGCATCATAGTACCAGTTGGACTGCAGTACAGTTTTCGGCATCCGCTTCAGGAACTCCGCCTCGTGGTGCCATATCTTGTCACTCCAGATCCAGGGACGAGTTCCGAGCTTCTCAACAAACGACTCGATTTTCAAGAAGTCGTGCCACCAAAGATCACCGCTCCTAACCACGGAATAACGGTGCCACTGCTGATGCCATGCCGTCTCTTCGTCATACCCGATATGGAAAAGCCGAGGATGGTCAAAAAGTTCATAGGCGTCTCGGAGAACGTCCTCGCACACGCGGTAGTATTCAGGCGTGGACACCATTCGGTGGTATTCACCCAACCAAGTGTCATGTGTCGTGGAGAAGTTGAGCTTCGGAATCGGTTCGAGTCCGATTGACCGCAACCGAGCCAGCTCTTTCCTCAACTTGTCGGGAGTCCAGCTGCCCTTCACCGCCAACTCAGGGCGACTCGGGTACTGTATACCCTCCCCAAGGTCGATGACCAGCATGTTGAATCCCTTGGCCGCTGCATGGTCGGTCAAACGCCGCCACACGGCATCGTCACATCGGTTGTAGTCGGCACAACAGCGCATCAGCACATGGTCGGTCGCGTCTGACGCCGCATCTTTGAGCGGCGTGTCGCGCCACATGTTCGATCCAAGATGGATAAGGTATCCTAACGTTTGCATATCAGTCATCTTCTTGTATCCTGTGCTGATTCTCCGAATCGATAGACGCGAACCTCCAGCGGCTCGAAGTCGTCCTCAAACTCACTGCGTAACGGCAAAATGGCAAACAAGTCATAATCAGTCAACAACTTGCGCGCAAGGAGAGTCCGGGGCTAAGCCTGGCTGGCCATCTGCGCAGTCCACCTTGGCTCCTAATGAGACAAGCCTTTTGGCCAGTGTTTTGTCGGCGGTATCAACGGTTATGCGCGAAACATCCATGCCAAGCAGCTTTGCGGCGTGCACATAGTCGAGCATGAGCCGATCGGCTCGCTGCGCTCCCACGCCTCCCGTGTATGTCACACGATATGCACCTGAGCGGTAGGAGTTCTCCTCCGGACCGTCAAAGACGATCCAAGTTGCCAGAGGCGGCAGATCGCAGGCCGCAGACTCAACCGCTGCCCTGGTTGCACCCGCTTCGGACTCGGCGGCGTCCTTTACAGCAGCAGGCCGCACGATTCCCAATCCGGCAAGATACTCGGCCTTGAGCTTCGATATGTCTTCGGACGATAGTTTAGCGACATTCCTGCCGCGCAGTATGACATTCCACCCATCGACGATGCGCAACCTCCCATCAGGCTCCGCCCGCTCAAAATCGCGGAGAGCCACCAGCGCAAGCTCAAAGTGGGAAGCAAGAACGTCGCGGTCGGCCTCAGCCTGCGCAAGCCGCGCCTTGACCGCCGCCAGTTCCGCCTTGAGTTCCCGCACACGCGCCACGCGCGCGTCCCCTACGACATCATTTGCGGTCATGTTCCACCTGCCGCAATCCAACCCAAACCGTCTGGGCGGCCTTTATCTTGCACCGTCATCTGCACTCTCAGCCTTTGCCGCGCATTGCCGACTCTTACTTCAGCGGGGCCACGTTTACCCCCTGCTGGATCAGGCGGATGCGATGCGCCGCCGCACGCTCCTCGAACTCACCGAAGTCACGCTTCTCGGGCGCGCTCCACAGGACCTCAGCCATCGCGAACGCGCGCGGCCACATGCGCCACGCCAGATCGTACCTGTTCCAGAGATACTCGCCCCACATGCAGCACTGGCCGCCAAGCACATGCGCGCGAGCCTGTTCCGGCACGCCGGCCACAGGGTCAAACGTGTATGCCTTGGCGAGCGACAACTTGCCGCCCCAGTCGCGCTTGAACGGCTCCTCCTTCAGGCCCTGGAGACAGCTGTAGTACGTGAGCACGTGCGGAGACATCACCATGTCGTGCCCCTTGAGCGCGCCGTCCCCGCCAGAGACATGGGCCGTCCCCGCGCCCTCCTTCGCGGCCATGCGCCAGCTATGCCCGATTGCGGACTTCGGGACGTCGCCGTTAAGGATCTCGTCCCAGCCCATTATCCGCCGGCCCTTCTTCGCCAGGTGCTCCGCCATTCTGCGGGTGATCCAGATCTGGAGTTCGCTCGGCTTGGTGAGGCCCTCCTTCTCCATGCGCGCCTTGCACTTCGGGCACTTCGACCAGTTGATGGTCGGGCACTCGTCGCCGCCTATGTGGATCACCTTCGACGGGAAAAGCTCGCATACGTAGTCAAGCACATCCTCCAGGAACTTGATCGTATCGTCGTTGCCCATGCAGAACACGTCCCGATGTATGCCCCAGTCGTCAGCGGCGGCGCCGACGGGGATGCGCTCCGGGAAGCATGAGAGCTCGGGGTACGCGCCGAGCGCACCGCGCGCGTGGCCGGGAAGCTCGATCTCCGGCACGACCTCAATGTGGCGCTCTTTCGCGTATGCCACGATCTCGCGCACGTCAGCCGCCGTGTAGAAGAAAGGACCATACGCCTCGGTGGTCATCTCCGAGCTGTTGTAGACGCGCGCGCCGTCCTTGTCCTTGCTGCGGATGAGGTGCGAGCCGTGCGCGGGCGAACGCCGCCGCACCGAACCGCACGTCGCAAGCTTCGGGTACGCCGGGACGTCAAGCCGCCACCCCTGATCCTCGGTGAGGTGCCAATGAAACACGTTGAACTTGTACATCGCCATCAGGTCGAGAAGATTCCGCACCGTCTCCTTGCCGAAGAAATGCCGCCCCTCGTCAAGCAGCACGCCGCGCCAACGGAACGCGGGGGCATCCTCGATCGACACGCACTGGTAGCCGCCGTCCGTGAGTTTCAGCTGCTCAAGCGTCTTCTCCGCGTAGAACAGGCCGGCATCATCCGCAGACGCGATGGCGATGCCGGCGAGCGTGACATCGAGCCGGTAGCCCTCGGCCGGAACCGAAGGATCGGTCGTCTTCGCGATCTTGGCCGAAGATGGGCACCTGCCAGCCTTCCACGCCACCTTGCGCGGCATCGGGAGGAGCGCCGGACGCTTCACCGGGGCGTTCGCCACGACATCCATCACATAGACCTGCCGCGACCCCTCGTGAACCGAGTTGAAGCCGAGTTGAAGGCCATCGGGACGCCACCGCGGATGGAGGTCGCAACGGCAGTAGACGTCGCGGTACGTCTCGGGCGTCCACCAGTCGCCGAGATCCTTGATGGCGTCATCCGCAAGGCGCACCATCTTCCAGTGGCGGTAGCCCTTCTTGTCAAAGTAGCCGTCGCCGGAGATGAACTCGCCGTCCGGCGTGTAGATGCAGTGGCCGTCGAAGTCCATCGCCTTGCCGCCCACCTGGCGCGCCCTGGCCTCCTCGCCTACGGTGAACTCAACGTGGGTATAGAAGCGGTCCTGCCATTTGGCGGTGACGATCATCGTGCGGCCGTCGCGCTCGGAGAGGGCGGGTTTCCAGTTGAAGTGCGAGGAGCCCCAGCCGTCGGGGAAGCAGCGGCGGATGCCGGAGCCGTCGGCATTGCACGTGAACGCGGTGGTGAACCAGTTCACGCCCTTGAACTTCTTGACGCCCTCCATAGACTCCTCGACGGAACGCGAAAGGAAATAGATGCGCTTCTTGTCCTTGGAGATGACCGTGTGGCACAGGTAACTCATGCCGGACGGACCGACCGCCGGAACCATCTCCTTCACCGCCGCCGTGGAGACGATGAGCTTGGCTTCGCCGGTGCGCATGTTGACGCGGAAGAGCCCGTCATCCTCCGGGAACACGACGCCCTTGCGCGGATCCTGCCCGTCGCCGAAATAGCCGTAGTCGGGGCGCGTGAGGAAAAGGCGCGCGTAGTTGATGGAGATCGCCCATTCGCCGTCCTCGGTGACGGCGCTCACGGGAAACGGGAAGTGGCGCTCCTCCTTGGTCCGCCAGTTCATCACGACTGCGCAGAACTTGCCGTCGCGCACGTCGTTGAACACGAACGTATCCTTCGCCCACGGCAGCCAGTGCGCCATGGTGGCCTCCTGGAAGTTCCAGCAGCGCGTGGTGGTTACGGGGATGAACTTGTTGCCGTCCTCCAGATCCACAAGGCCAAGCGTGCAGGGCGCGCCATCGGGCAGCTTGTTCTTGATGTCCGTCTCAAGCACGAGCACATAGCGGTTGTCGGGGCTCCATGCGTTGATCGCAAAATAGTTCGCGAAGAAGTGGTCGTGGGGGCCGGTGGTGACCGCCCGCGCCTTGGCGAACTCCGGGAACGGCTTGAGCCGCTGGGCCTCGGAGCCGACCGCGCCGCACACGCAGACGACCGACAGCATACCGGACAGAATCAATTTCGTTGCTGACTGCATTTCTTTCTCCTTGCCGTGAAGTATATCAAATTTCCGCTGCCATAGTTCACCGCCTGCCAATCCGCCAGTCAAGGGGGAAGTGCTTGTTTTGTGCGGAGCGAACTATTCCCACTCTATCGTTGCGGGAGGCTTGGAGGAGATGTCGTACACCACGCGGTTGATGCCGCGCACCTCGTTTATTATCCGGTTGGACATCCTCGTAAGCGTGTCGTAGGGAAGGCGCGTCCAGTCCGCCGTCATGGCGTCGATGGAGTTCACTGACCGGATGGCGCAGGTGTACTCGTAAGTGCGCTGGTCGCCCATCACTCCGACCGAACGGCACGGCAGCAGCACAGCGAACGTCTGCCATATGGTCTTGTAGTCGGGCAGCTTCCGCACCTCCTCCTGCACGCGCAGATCGGCGAGCTGGAGTATCTTCACCTTCTCCTCGGTGACCTCGCCGAGGATGCGCACGCCGAGTCCCGGCCCGGGGAACGGCTGGCGGTCGAGCAGTTCGTCAGCCATGCCCATGACGCGCCCTACGGCGCGCACTTCGTCCTTGAAAAGCTCCCTGAGCGGCTCCACCAGCTCGAACTTCAGGTCGTCAGGCAGTCCGCCTACGTTGTGGTGGCTCTTGATCGTCTGCGACGGCCCTTTGCGCGGGGAACGGCTTTCGATCACATCCGGGTATATCGTGCCCTGCGCGAGATATCGGCAGTCCTTGAAGCGGCGCGCCTCCTCGGCGAACACGTCGATGAAGAGACGACCGATGATCTTGCGCTTGGCCTCCGGCTCGTCCACGCCCTTGAGCGCGGCGTAGAAGCGTGGCGCGGCGCGCGCCACGGTGAGGTCGAGGCCGATGTTCTTCCTGAACATCTCCTCCACCTGCTCCGGCTCGCGGTATCGGCCAAGGCCGTTGTCCACGTATATGCAGTGGAGGCGGCGGCCTATCGCGCGGTTGAGCAGCACGGCCACCACCGAAGAGTCCACGCCGCCGGAGAGGCCGAGCACCACCTCGTCCTCCCCGATCTGCTCGCGCAGGCGGCGGATTGTGGCGTCCACCCAGTTGCCGAGATCCCAGCTGCCGGAACAGCCGCATATGCGCCTGACGAAGTTCTCAAGAATCCGGGAGCCGTACTGGCTGTGCACCACCTCCGGGTGGAACTGCAGCGCGTACAGCCGTCTGGCGTTATCGAACATCGCCGCGAATGGGCATGTGGCGGATACCGCCCCGCGCTCGAAGTTTGCGGGTATCGCCTCAACGCGGTCTCCATGGCTCATCCAAACCGTGATGGTGGAGGGCACGCCGTCGAAAAGCGGGTTCCCGGGCATGACCTCTATCGGCATCTTGCCGTACTCCCGCTCCGCGCCCGGCACCACTTTGCCGCCAAGCCGCTGGCTCATGAGCTGCATTCCGTAGCAAATGCCGAGCACAGGCACGCCCATCTCGAAGATTTCTGGGTCGACAGTAGGCGCATCTTCCTCGAACACGCTGTTTGGCCCGCCCGAGAGGATCACCCCCATGGGAGGGTTCCTGCGCAGATCCTCCGCCGTCGTTCCGCAGCCGACGATCTCCGAATAGACCGACATCTCGCGTATGCGCCGCGCGATGAGCTGCGTGTACTGCGACCCGTAGTCGAGCACCGCTATCCATTCCCTTGCGTTCTCTGGAATCGTCTGATTCATCATGTCTCCTTGCCGCCCGCTGGCGGCGCTCAACTCTCGACACGCACGCCAAGCCTCGCCATGCGGTAGTTCATCATCCGCGGGCTCACGCCGAGCTGACGGCCGGCGGCGCTGCGGTTCCCCTTGTGGCGGCGGAGCGCCTCCTCCAGCACGCGCCTCTCGTAGGCGGCGAGACGGGCTGCGAGCGTTTCGTGCTCGGCCTCGCTGTCGAAGGGCGACTCCGCGTACTCGCCGGCCTGCAGCTGGGGCGGCAGGTTGTAGCCGTGCACGGTATCGTCGGTGGCGGTCAGCACTGCGCGCTCCATGCAGTTCTCGAGCTCGCGCACGTTGCCGGGCCATTTCCAGGCGAGAAGCATGTTAACCGCAGGCTCGGAAAGCTTGGTGACCTTCTTGCCGTACTTGAGGCTCATGCGGCCCATGAAGTGCTCCGCGAGAAGCAGCACGTCGCCGGTGCGCGACGCGAGATCGGGCATCGCTATCGGAAACACCGAAAGGCGGTAGTAGAGGTCTTCGCGGAAGCGGCCCTCCGCCATCATCTGCTCAAGGTTGCGGCTGGTTGCGGCGATGAAACGCACGTCCGAGCGGATCACGTCGTTGGAGCCAATGCGCGAGAACGTGCGGTCCTGCAGGAACCGCAGCAGCTTCACCTGGAGTGGCACGGAAAGGTCGCCGATCTCGTCGAGGAAGAGAGTGCCGCCGTCGGCGGCCTCGGCACGCCCTATCCGGCGCTCGCGGGCGTCAGTGAACGCACCCTTCTCGTGGCCGAACAGCTCGGATTCTATCAGCGCCTCCGGCAGGGCGGCGCAGTTGAGCGTGATGAACGGCCTGTCCTTGCG
>CAMPAA010000020.1 GCA_946631345.1 uncultured Verrucomicrobiota bacterium | reverse complement strand
GGCATGAATCTGGGAAGGACAGAGTTTAAGGGCCTGTTGGCATTATATTGAGCAGTCCTTTTACGGGATGGAACATTCATGCAGGGCCTGTCCCCACGGAAACGGAAGGTCGCACCGAACAGCGCGGCTCGTTGTGGTACACCGAGCTCGTCGTGGACATGCTCTTCGATAGTCGTCACCGCCCCCCGGCGACTGCACCGTCCACTATCCTGAAGTCGTCAATGTAATACCGGCCGTTCGCGCCGCAGCTGTGTATGCCTATCCATGTGAAGGATATGAAGCGCTTGGCGAACGGCAGCGTGAAGCTGCGGCTTTCGCCGCCCTTTGGCGTCACTGTCACAGAGTACTCGTGCCTTGCGCAAGCATCTGCTCAAGATTTAATGCGCAAGCTCCTATCTGCGGTCAGCCGCATATGTGCTAAGCGCGCCACGGTCGATACCCGCCTTGAATTGTCGATCCCTGTCGCGGGCTCCTATGCGCACCCGCGCATGGAGCCCGCCTGCCCCGTGTAGGGGAGAAGTGCTAAGCAATGCATTTTGCCATGATCTCGCGCGCGGCGGTCTCGAGCGGTTCTCCGTCGGCCTGGAGATGTGCGACTGCGGCATCGAGCCGCTTCACGGCATCCATGCGGGCATGTTCGTCCTCAAGCCACGTCTCAAGCTGCTCTGCCACCGCCGCCGGAGTGAACGCCTCTTGGAGCAGTTCTGGCATGGGCGGCTCGAATCCGCATTTCTCGGCGATGACGTTCACCAGCCCGACATGCCGCACGCCCGTGATGACGCGCCGCGCGAACCACGCAAGAACCGGCGACACCGCATACACGAGCACGGTGGGGCACCGCACAAGCGCCGCCTCAAGCGTTGCCGTGCCGCTCGCAACGGCTGCGCAGTCGGCAGCCCGCAGCAGCGCCCGCGCATTGCCGCGCCTAACCTCGACCGGCGGCAGGTCGTCTCTGGCGGCGACAAGCAGGCGTATCTCCCTTTCCGCCAATTCGTTCGCCGCTGGTATCACCACACGAAGCGCAGATGTTGCGCCCCCCTCCTTGCGCGGCGATCGCCTTCGCGACATGCGCGCAACCGCTTCGAGCAGACGGGGCAGTATGCGCTGTATCTCGCCGATGCGCGAACCCGGCAGGATGGCGACCACGCGTTCGGCACCATGCGGCGCGGACGGTTCCGCAGATCCCTCCCCTGCGGCGCTGCCTTCACACTCGCCCCTCACCATCCCAACGAGCGGGTGGCCGATGAACCTGGCGGCCAACCCCGTTCCGGCGAAGAGATCAGGCTCGAACGGAAAGAAGCACAGAAGCTCAGAAAGCGCCGCCGCGACTTTCGGGATGCGGTTGCTGTGCCATGCCCAGACCTGCGGACACACAATGTGGACGGCCTGTCGCCCAAGGCGTTTCGCGTAGGCGGCCAGTTTCAGGTTCATGCCTGGATAGTCGATGGTGATGACAACATCCGGCATCCATTCCCGGATCGCCCTCTTCATCGTTCTGGCGACGCCAAGGAAGTAGAAGATCCTGCGCAGCACAGGCCAGAAGCCCATGACGGCCAGATCGGCAGTCCTGAAGCCATAGTCGTCGTAGCCTCGCGTCTCCGCGCCTGCATCCCGCAACAGCGCCGCAAGCCGCTCCGCGTAGAGCTTTCCGGACTCCTCTCCGGCCAACAGCAGGATTCGTGGCTTCATCGGCGGTTCCAGGCGGTTCCGCTGCCGCTACATGTTGCCGATCACGGCCTTGATGCGGCGCACGCCCGCGGAGGAGGACTGCTCCTTCAGTATCTTGAAGCTGCCAAGCTCCTTCGTGTTCTGCACATGCGGGCCGCTGCATATCTCCTTGGATACATCGCCTATGGTGTAGAGCGACACCTGATCGCCGTACTTCGAACCGAAGAGTGCCATAGCGCCCTCGGCCTTGGCCGCCTCCACCGTGGTCATCTTACGGGTTACGTCGATGCCCTGGGCGATCCATCCGTTGACCAGATTCTCGACGGCGGCAATCTGCTCATCGGTCATCTTCTCCGGCCACGTGAAGTCGAAGCGCAGGCGTTCCGCCGTGATGTTGGATCCTTTCTGGTTCGCCGTCGGCCCAAGCACCCTGTGCAACGCGGCATGGAGAAGATGCGTGGCGGTGTGCATGCGGGTGACCACCTCGGAGTTATCCTGCAGCCCCGCCTTGAAGGAGCCGGCGGAAGTCGTACGCGACAGCTCCTGGTGTTTGAGGTTCGCCTCCTCGAATCCGGCTACATCCACTTCAAGACCCTGCTCCTTTGCGAGCTCAAGCGTCATCTCCAGCGGGTAGCCGAACGTATCGTACAGCTTGAACGCCGTCTTGCCGCTGATCTGCGTCTGATTGTGAAGCTTAAGCTGCTCCGCAACCTTGGCGAACATCGCCGCGCCCTTGTCGAGGGTCTGGTTGAAGCGGTTCTCCTCGGCCTCCAGGTCGTTTTTGCAGGAGGCGAGGTTCTCCGCCAGCTCCGGATATACATGCCGGTATTTTTCGCAGATGGTCTCTGCGAGCTTCACCGTGAATCCAGGGGCGATGCCCAGGAAGCGGCTGTAGCGCACGGCGCGGCGGATGAGGCGCCGCAGTACATAGTTCGCGCCGATGTTGCCCGGCTTCACGCCGCCCTTCGGGTCGCATAGTATGAACGTGGCGGTACGCATGTGGTCGGCGATGATGCGCCGGGCACGCAGCGTCTGCTCCGGGTCGTCCGGCTTGGTGGTGGAAAGCTCGTCAATCTTTGCCATGATTGGCGCGAATATCTCGGTGTCGAACACCGTGGGAAGACCGGAGAGCATGCACACGGTGCGCTCGACGCCCATGCCGGTATCGACGTTGTGCCGCCCGAGCGGCTCGAACTTCCCCTCCGCGTTCTTGTTGTACTGCATGAACACGTTGTTCCAGATCTCGATGTACTTGCCGCAGTGGCATCCGGGGCGGCATCCATCACCGCATTTCGGCTTGCCGGTGTCGATGAACATCTCCGTGTCGGGTCCACACGGGCCGGTCGTCCCGGCAGGCCCCCACCAGTTGTCCTCGCGCGGTAGCGGGAAGATGTGATCGTCGGGCAGGCCCTGCTGCTTCCACAGCTCGATCGCCTCGTCGTCGCGCGGGATGCCGTCCTCCCCGGCGAACACCGTCACGTAGAGATCCTTCGGGTCGAACCCGAGCTTGGCCGTCAGGAACTCAAAGCTCCACGCTATCGCCTCCGGCTTGAAGTAGTCGTTGAGGGACCAGTTGCCGAGCATCTCGAAGAAGGTGAGATGGGCGCTGTCGCCAACGGCGTCGATGTCGCCGGTGCGGATGCACTTCTGCACGTCGGTGAGGCGGGTGCCCGCAGGATGCGGCATCTGCCCCATGAGGTACGGCACCAGCGGATGCATGCCAGCCGTCGTGAAAAGGACGGTAGGATCGTTCTCCGGAATGACGGAAGCGCCCGGAATGCGCGTATGGCCCTTCGATTCGAAGAAGGACAGGTATGCTTCTCTGAGTTCGTCAGCAGTCAACTTGTTCATGTTTCACCTTTCAGGCGCGATATTATACCACAGGGCCGCCCTTTTCGCCCGTTCAGCACACTACCTGGATGTAGTCGAGGTTCATATCCTCCGTGCCTGTCATGAAGCAGCCCTTCTCCTTCGCGAAAAGGATATGCTCGAGGATGTCGGGCGTGATGCGTTCGCCAGGGGCTACGATCGGGATGCCTGGCGGATAGCTCATCACGAACTCACCTGCGACAAGGCCCGTGGAATCCTCCATCGGCACGCGGCGCTTCTTGGCGTAGAAGGCATCCTGCGGTGCCATTGCTATCACGGGGTCAATGTATTCATGGTCGAAGAGTCCCGCCGCGCTTCGCGCGTGCAGGCGCTCGATCTCGGCGAGCGCGGAGATCAGCCGCTCCACGTCCATCATCCTGTCTCCCGCCGAAAGGATCGCGAGAAGGTTGCCGATGTCGCCGAACTCGATCTGGATGCCGTAGTCGTCGCGGAGGTGGTCGTAGACCTCGATGCCTGCCAGCCCGATGTCACGCGTATGCACCGACAGCTTGGTGCGATCGAAGGCGAAGGCCGCATCGCCGTCAACGAGCTCCGGCCCGAACGCATGGTAGCCGCCCAGGTCGTTGATCTCGTCGCGAGCGTAGTCAGCGAACTCCATCGTCTTCTGGTACATTGCGCGGCCCTTGAAATAGAGCGAGCGGCGGGCGATATCCAGCGACGACAGGAGCAGATACGAGGCAGACGTGGACTGCGTGAGCGTGATGACCTGGCGCACGTAGTCGGGATTGACCGGCCTGCGCGTGAGGAGGATGGAGCTTTGGGTGAGGCTGCCGCCGGTCTTGTGGAGCGATGCGGCCGCCATGTCGCATCCCGCCGCCATCGCGGAGATGGGCAGCTCATCGTGGAAGTAGAAGTGCGTGCCGTGCGCTTCGTCAGCCAGCACCAGCATCCCTGCGGCGTGCGCCAGCCTTACGATCTCAACCAGGTTGGAGCATATTCCGTAGTAGGTGGGGTTGTTTACGAGAATGGCTTTGGCGTCAGGATGATCCTTGATCGCGCGCTTAACGTCAGCCACGCCCATGCCGAGCGGGATGCCGAGGCGCGCGTTGCGCCCGGGGTTAATGTACACCGGCACGGCGCCGTTCACGACGAGAGCGTTTATGGCGCTGCGGTGGACGTTACGCGGCAGTATGATCTTGTCGCCACGACCGCAGGTGGCCCAGATCATCGTCTGCACGGCGGAGGTGGTGCCGTTCACCATGAAGAACGCATTGTCCGCGCCAAACGCCTCGGCGGCCAGCTCCTGGGCGTCCTTGATTACGGAAACCGGATGCCCGAGGTTGTCGAGCGGCTTCATAGAGTTCACGTCCAGCGACATGCAGAGTTTGCCGAAATACTCGGGAAGCTCTGGGTTCATCCGCCCGCCCTTGTGCCCAGGGACGTCGAAATGCGCGAGCCGGTTGATGCGTTGCGCGTCGAGCGCATCCGCAAGCGGAGTCCGGGACTGCCGTGCGCGCATTGCATCTTCCGCCCTCGAAGGTACGGTTCTTGCCATTTGATTGACCACCTTTTACGATAGTGAATAACAGCTCGAGTTCCATACTCCACAAGGAGCAGTTCAAAAGCGGCGCGTATTATACCATAAGTTGGGGAATACGGACGGCACTATCCTACAGCTCTTGAAAGCGTGCCAGAAGCTCCTGTCCGACCGCCACGATACGCCGGTTTATGCGCGTCTTAATCTGGCTCACCATGTTGCGCGAGATGCGGTACTTCTCGGCGACCTCGTCTATGGAACGCTCCTCCTGCACATACTCGCGGTAGACATCGCGGTCGCGCCGGGAAAGCGCCGTCTTCGTCAGCACATGGTCAACGGCGCTCCTGAGGATCGACTGCCGCCAGTCGTCGTCGAGGTCGTTTGGAGACGCCGCCCGCGAAACGTTCGCATCCGGCGAAAGCGACTCTGGCGAAAGCGTATCGGCAAACGTGCTGGAGCGGCCATGCGACCCACCGTCGCTCTGCACCTCCATGTCAAGCGAAATGCGCTGGTCGGCCTTTCTCACGGCCTCCCGGCGATGCAGCATGCGCACCTCATTGAGGATCATCACGGAAAGATAGGAGTGGAAAGCCCCCTTATCCGACGTGTACTGGCCGGAACGCAGCACGTCCACCAGCTTTCCGAGAACGGCCATTACGATATCGTCGGCATTGCTCTCTCCGCCCTTGCGGGCGGCAAACTGCCGGATTGCACCGGAGTAGGTGTCCCAGAAGCGAACCCACGCCGCATTGTCGGCTCCTGGACGAAGCGTCTTGATCTTCTGGATCAGAGTCGCTGATGTTACAGGAAATGCACTCATGGTCTTACCTCCCGTTCTTTCAGCCGCTGCACGGCATTCGTGAGCAGCTCAGCCAATGCACCATACTCGCCATTCGGAATGTAATTTGGGAATCCGTCGAAGAGACTCTGGTCTTCCTGCCTTGCCCGACCGGCCATCTTCTCCATGTCTGCCATGGCCTTGTCGCGGGTGATCCGTTTCCTGTACAGCTCCTCCACGATTTCATGCGCCAGCATCCATGCGTCGGGCAGCGCAATTTCCAGCGCTTCACGTGTCGCCCGGCCCGAAGAGTCGTCCTCCGGCGCATCTTTCGGCAAGGCGAAAAGCTCGTCGAACGTCGGCAGATTCTTCTGCACCGCCAGCTCAGCCCTCTGTTCGGCCAGCTTCACCCTCTGGACGCCATCGCGCCACACGCATACAATTACTCCGCATACCGCAACCGCCGTCAAGGCGGCGCAAAGCACCGCCAGGCGGCGAGCACGCCGTATCTCATCCAACTGCCGATCGGTTTCGAGGTCCTTCAGCTCCCGCCATGACAGGCACTTCCTGCCTTGAGGATGGGTGTGCAGCAGCGAGGGGACGATCTGCCGCCACACGGGGTCATACGTCTCCAGCGCACCGATGACATCCGTTCGCGCATCGCACCACATCCCGGTGAGCAGGCGGAACACAACCACGCCAAGTGCGTAGTAGTCGCTCTCCGGCGATGCCGCCACCCCCATCTCCAGCTCCGGGGCCATGTACCCTATCGAGCCCATAACCGGGCGTTTCCCGTCCTTCAGCAGAACCACCGTCTGCACTGGATCGACTATGCGAGTTCCGTCATCGGCACAACCGGCAACCTTAGATATGCCGAAATCAGTCAGAACCACATGGCCGTCGGGGCCGATAAGGATGTTCTCCAGCTTCAGGTCGCGGTGGACTATGCCCTTCGAGTGGATGTACTGAAGCCCCTCACGCAGGTCATCGTACCACGTGGCGATCTGAGCCTCGTCCACGCCATCATCAATTACATCCGCAAGCGAACGCGCCTTGCCGTGCTTATCGGTGACGACATCCATGACGAAATAGGGCTGGTTCGTGTCAGGTGCCACTCCAAAGTCGGTCACGCGCACTATCCTCGGATGGGATAGCGTCGCAAGCAGACGCCCTTCCACCAGGAAACGTTCGCGCACACCCTCGACATCTTTGCCATACGTGAAGCACTTCACCGCATGGCGCGTGCCGAGGCGCACGTGCTCCGCCTCAAACACTTCGGACATCCCGCCCTTGCCGAGCCGCCCGACAATGCGGTAGTCACCTATTTTGCGCGCTGCCTCCATGCCACATGCACCATCTTATCAGTCCGTCGCATCCTGCACCGACGCAGCCCAGGGGCCTTCCTTCTTGACCATCATCTGCCCATATCCGGCACCGTCCACCACAACACCTGTAATCTTGGCCGTGGCTTTCAGCCCCTTGACCGCACCCTCCCTAAGAAGGTACAGCTTGAAGGAACCCTTAAACGTGCCGACTTTCGGGTTGTAGGAAAACTTCAGGTTGCAGAGGTTCTGGCCATCGGCAGAGCCGTCGGCAATCTGCTGCCACTTCACTTTCGCCGCCTTGGCGCATTTCCATTTCCTGCCAACCATTTCCACCGGCTCCCCGTCCGGCCAGCGCCACACCGCAAGCCCATTGACCCGCTCCGCAGGCTCTTCGCACCGAAACACGGCCTTCTTCCGGAGTTCGCCGCCTACTGTGGACGATGCCACGCCGAAACCTCCATCAGACGAGATGCCGCCGCCGAAGGTGCCGCCCTTGATGGTCACGCTCAGCGCGTCCGCTCCATCACCCCACTTCACTGTCACTTCGTCAGCCCTCACGTCAACCGACCTCGCCTTGAATTTCTTCTTCTTGCCGTCGATGCCTGTCAGGATGGCGGAGATCTTTGCCAGACCGCTCTTCTTGTTTGCCTTGCCGCATTTGACATCTAATATGCCGACGACCTCGGACGATGACTGCGCGGTACGGAAGGCCCTGCCACGCAAGGAGCGGGCCTTCAGCCATTCCTCAGGCACCTCAAGCTTGGGAACGGGCTGCGGAGCGCTGTAGCGGCGCACGCGATACTGCGAGATGACCGCATACGTCTGGCGCAGCGATCGCACGTTGTCGTGGTTCGCATCGCCGAGCGGGCTGCCGGTATCTGGATGCCGAAGCGAGGGCGAAGAGTAGTACGGCACCTCAATGTAGTAGGGAGAGTCCGGGGAGCTGTCAACTGAGTCGTATCCCATCACGGTAAAATAGTATTCGCCATCCACGGCATCGTTGTACATGAGCGCGCTTGAGTAGGGGAAGAGCTGCGGCCCCGGCATGGAGTATTCTGGATCAAGGATGTCCGAATGTCCCGCACCCATGATATGGCCCACTTCGTGGCTGAACGTGTTATCCAGCTCCACCTGGCGTATGTCGCATGCCCCATAGGCGACATCGCGGAACACGTCGAGCTGCAACTTCGCCAAGCCGTATTTCCCGTTGACAAAATCGTTCTCCAGTCCATAGCTCACCCCGATCGTGCCGCCCACCTCGTATGCAGGGATCGCCGGCTTGGTGTTTGCCAGGATCATGACGATATCCGCACCCACGCGCTCACGCTCGTTGCGGATGGCCTTCCACACCTCGTCCCTGCCGTCGACTGCAAGGTCTAGCAGCTCCAGAAGCACGCTGTCCGGATCGGATCCGCAGTCTTTCGTGACATCGAACTCCGCCTCGAATGCGCCGCAAAGGTGCATCTTGAACTCGTCGGCCAGTCCGCTGTTCGCCAGCACCATGTTCATCTTGTCGATCTGCGACTGCGCAAACGAGGATGGCGTCCTGTCCTGCGACGAAAGCCACGCCACGGCCGTGCTGTCGAACACAACCAGCACATCCACCTCGTTCGTCACCGGATCGATTTCCCAACCGGCGGTAAGGCCGCCGGCCGATTTCTTCGCCAGACGAGGCAACCCACCCATCGCTGCGGCGGAGCGCCTTGCCATCCTGCACCCGCATCGCCGCGATGCCGGCTTGACCTTGACCCGCACTTCCGTTCCATTCGCGGTCTTGACCACGCTCCATGTGCGTCTTGTGCGCCAGTCGTCGATATCCGCAGTCCATCCGTCGTCGGTTTCAACGATGGTCGCGTTGAACGATCCGGCGTAGCCGTCAAGCGAACCGCAGAAGGTCTTGTCGGAGATTATACGCGCCACCGCAACCTCGCGGAGCCCGCCGTCACCCGCAAAACGCAGCACATCCCCCACCTCGACCGCCGAAGCCGAAACGGCAACGGCGACCGCAGCCAGCATCGCACCTGTCTTAACTCTCGTCATAACGTCGTTCCCGCCTGTTCCTTTTCCGGTGGTTCGTATTCCTCGGCGATCCACTTCTCTGCAGCGGCGCGGTCGGTGAACGTCTCGCCGGTCACGAACTCATACGTCTCCTTGGCCTTTTCTATGCCATTCCTGGAGCCGCCGGCCTCAATGACCCTGAGCAGGGACTCGACGGCGAGCTTCTCATCCACGCCGATGTATTCGTTGGATATGTCCTCCAGCGGGTCTTCGTCATTGAGCACGTTCATTGCGAGCTCGACGATTCCGAGCTTCTCTGCGTCATCCTCTATTTCCGAGACGGCCATCGCCCATTCGTTCATGGCCGAATCTCGCACGTCCTCGTCTGGGTCGGCAAGAAACGGCGTCAGCTCCGGAAGGGCCTTTACGCCAAACCATCCGAGAGCGTCCACCATTGCCTGTCGCACCTCGGCGTTGCTGACCGGCAGCGCCTGCGCGGCGAGCGAACGGATGGTCGCGAGGTCCTCCTTGTCGAGCGCATCCTCTATCGCTTCCTGGAGTTTCTTCTCCTCCGGCGTGCGGGTGTCGTCCTCGTCATCCGCATCCGCCATTGCGTCTGCAGCGCGGCTTTGCGCAGAACTCCCTCTCTTCACGGCAGAGCGCCTCGGCGGCTTTTCCCGCTTCGCCGTCCTTTTCTCCACCTGCTGCACTTCAGGCTGTGAAGCATCGCCCTGCCCGACAGGGCGGCTCCACGGCTTCGCAATGCACAGCCACACTATCCCGGCTACCGCTATCGCCATTACCGCCAGAACAAACGCAATCTTCGCTTTCATGCACACGCTCCCTTCAATACCGCCGCCATTTCGGCGGAAAACCTTTTCACGTCAAACCTGCCTGCGTTTGCGCGGCAGAGAGCAGGGCTCCACGGCCTGCCCTCAAACGCCTCGATCGCACCGCACAGCGACTCGACGGTCTGCTCGCCAAAGAACAGGCCCGTCTCGCCATCCTTGACCGTCTCCAGCGCACCGCCCTTCCCAAACGCTATAACCGGCGTTCCTGCGGCCTGCGCCTCCACGGGCACGATGCCGAAATCCTCAACGCCCGGAAAGATGAGCGCGCGGGCCCCTGCGTAGAGCCGCCTCAGCTCCTCATCGTCCACGCTCCCGCCGCCGGCGGACACAAGCCGCCGCCCCATCCTGCGGCACGCCTCCTCCGCGAGATCGCGCCGCTTGTAACCGACCGGAGCGCCTACAAAAAGGTAGTATCCGCCATCGGTGCGCTCAGCGGCGCCAAAAAAGCCGACGTCCACCGGAGGATATACAACCGTGGACTCGCGGCCATATACGCGGCGTATGCGTTCGGCGACGAACGACGAATTGGCGACGAACATGTCCACGGCTTCGGCGCTTTTCAGGTCCTCGCGGCGCAGGCGACCGGTGAAGAGCTTCATAGCCAGCCTGCCGCCAAGCCCGGCCGAACGGTAGTAGTCGTCGTGCATGTCCCACAGATAGCGCATGGGAGTGTGGCAGTAGCATACGTGCCGCGCACCCTTCGGCTTGCGGATGCCTTTTATCGGGCCCGACTCGCTGGAGACGATCAGTTCGTACCCATCGAGCCGAAGTGAACGCGCCGCGGCAGGGAGCAGCGGAAGGTAGGCCTGCGGATGGCGGCGGCCGAACGGCAGGCGCGCAATGAAGGTTTCGCCTACGCGGTGCCCCCACAGGTGCGCGACGGAACTTTCGCCGAACATCCCCGGCATGTATGCGTGCGTGAAGATGTCCGCCTCCGGAAACATCGCCGCCAGCGCCGCAAGCACCTTTTCGCCGCCGCGCAGGTTCGTCAGCCAGTAATGCAGCAGCGCGGTCCTCATGTGCGTGCCGCGACCTCGGCGCGGAAGATGCAGAGAGAAGCCCAGAATATCCCGCTGCGGTTCGAGGCCTTGTGCAGCCCTTCCGCAAGAATCGTGGCGTCGAAGAGTATACGCAGTTTCATTTTGCCGCAGCGTGTGTCGTGCCGCCGTTGGTTCAGCCCTGCAGGGCGGCGAGCGCGGATTCCAGCGAGGCGATATCGGATACGTTCACCGCCGTGAGGGACGCATCGATCTTCTTGACGAGCCCCGAAAGCACCTTGCCGGGGCCGAACTCCACGAAGCGCGTGCATCCGAGCGACTTGGCCGCCTCCACGTCTGCCGCCCAGTTGGTGGTGCCCGTCACCTGCTCGAGCATGGCCGCCCTGATCGCCGCCGGGTCGGACGGGTGAGGCTTGCCTGTCACGTTCGACAGCACGGGGATCTTCGGTACGCTGAATGTGATTCCGTCCAGCACCGGCGCAAGCTTCTCGCGGGCCGGCTGCATGAACCTCGAATGGAACGCGCCGGCCGTGGCGAGCGGGATCGCGCGCTTTATGCCAAGCTCCTTCGCGGCCGTAGCGGCGGCGGCGACCGCGTCCTTCGATCCCGACAGAACCTGCTGCGCGGCGGAGTTCACGTTGGCCACGGTGCAGCCGGTCCTGGCGCAAAGCTCCTCAAGCTGCGACGGCGATGCGCCGACGATCGCGATCATGCCGGACGGCTCGGCTTCGCAGGCCTCCTGCATGAACCGGCCGCGCGCCTCAAGAACCGTGAGGGTCGCGTCGAAGTCCAGCACGCCGGCGGCGCAGAGCGCGCCCCATTCGCCGAGTGACAGTCCGGCGGCGGCGGCGAACGGCGCAGGCCGCCGCTTCTGGAACGCAAGATACGCCGCGTAGCTCGTCACGAAGATCGCCGGCTGGCAGATGTTCGATTTGGTGAGTTCCTCGGCCGGGCCCTCGAAACAGGTTTTCTTCAGGTCGAACCCCAGCACTGCGTTCGCCTTGTCGAACAGCGCCATGAGCGCAGCGTCCCCCTCCGCGAAATCCTTGCCCATGCCCGGAACCTGGGCGCCTTGGCCCGCAAAAATACAGCAATCAGACATTTCATTAATCCCTTCTTTTTTGTTTACGTTTGAAGCGCATTATACCACATCGGTGCGCGACGCGCGCGGGGCATCCGACCAGCTTCTGCAATCTTCTTTCATGCGTATATTATACCATATGCGCAAGTGCCGGCAGGATTTACGCATTCCCCGGAGCGCGGTACTTGAGGAACGGCAGCGCCCGCGCGGCCCACCTGAAGATGCTGCGCTCGTTCATCGCGAGCGCGTACGCAACATATTCCGGATAGCGTGAAAGATGGCGCTCCTCCGTGCGTGCGCGCAGGTAGTACACCGCGTTCAGGCCAAGCAGCAGCAGGCTGCCCTTCAGGGCGCTTTCCCATGTGCCGGCGAGGAACGGCACCGATATCAGCCACCAGCTCAGGTTCTTGAAAACATACGCGGGGTGCTTCGTCCAGCGGTACGGCCCAGTGTTCCAGAGGCCGCGATACGTGAGGTTGGAGAAGCGTATGCCGCCGGACACCGTAGCCAGCGCGTATAGAAGCTCCAGCAGTATGATCGCGCCCGCCCACACATACCACGCCACATCACCGGCCTGGCAGCATTTCAGCCAGCGGTGCGCAGAGTCGTACTTGAGGAAATACGGATAAAAGAGCACCGCCCAGAACGGCCAGTAGCACGCAAGCGTGACGACCCAGCCCAGCAGAGTCGGCTCCGCCGTGCGCGTATGGGTGTTCAGCAGCTTCAGGTTGGTGATGTAGCCAACCGACGCGTAGCACAGGTCGATGAAGAAGCAGGCGGTTGTCGCCGCCACGTACATCTCGAGCGGCTGACCGGCAAGCTTGCGCCAGTCGCCTGCCGCCAGCCATTGCAGCTTCTCGGCCATCGCAGGCTGCATAAGGCTCAGCCAGAACGCCTTCACGGCCCAGCTGCGCGCATAGTTCGCCAGCTCGAAGCGCGTGACCGTGCGTCGCCGCTCGAGGATTGCGCGCCCGATCCGGCAGTGGACATCCTCCTCCTCGGGATCGAGCCTGTCCGCAAGGCAGAAGTACGGCACGCTAAGCGCAAGGATCCACGGCACTGCAGTGCGCAGGAACGGGAAGTAGTGCTGCGTGAAGTCCTTGAACGCAAAGAGCGGCAGAAGCCAGTACACGAAGCCGATCACGGCGAACGCCGCCACCAGCGCAACCTCGCGGCAGAGCACGCGCCGCAGGCTCAGCGGGCGGCGGACGCGCAGGCGGCATAGCGCGCATGTCTCGGGGTAGAGCAGACGCTCCAGACACACCGTAAAAGCCACCAGAGAAACGGCAAGCACCGCGAAAAGGCGCGTGAGATCCCTCATCCCCATCGACAGGCACACGCCAAGCACGCAGACAGAAAGCACCAGCGCGGAAAGGTTCACCGTGAACGACGTCTCCGACGCCGCCACTCCCTTCTCCAGCGGATGATATGCGTTATCCTCCATCGCCGCGCATTATACCATAAGCGCCATCTGGACGCGAATCCGGCGGATTATGACAATTCACCTTGGGGCAATTCTACCATTTCCCATATGCGTTCCGCTGTATTGCCTGCCGTTCCTCTGCGGATTTGAGAATCCATTAGCGCGTCATGACTATCTCTCCTGCAAGCATGTCATACATGCAGGCAGGCGTCTCCCCACATATGGCGACGGTCCGTCACTTGACCTCGAAGAGCGCGACCTCGTTGGCGGCTAACGGTATCGTGCCGTCCTTCACTTCGCCACGCCACACGCGGCCCACCTTGCCGTTCACGGCCACCGGGCACTGGATGGCGCGCGGCTCGAAGTTTATGGCCATTACGATCGTGGAGCCGTCCTTAGTCGGATGTTCGGTGATGCCAACCCACGGGCAATCGCCCTTCTCTACCACATGTTTCAGCCCTGCACGCTTCGCCGCCTCGCGGAACACAAGATAGTACGGCTGCACCCATTTACCGGTGAGGGCGTCCGCCCGGCCGATGGTCTGGCGGTCAATCGGCGCGTTGCACAGGAGAACCGCCCCCTTGCCGTACGCGAACGAGGTGAACACCGGTTCGCCGGCCGCTGTCTTGCCCAGCACCTCGGCTTCGGCGGCCAGAAGGCGGCATGTCGCCTTGTCCCACGAGTAGATCGGACGGTCTGGATGCGTCGCCAGCGTGAAGGTGCGCTCGCAGGGCGACAGGCAGCAGAAGTCCACCTTCACTCCCGCCTGCTCGCGCAGGAGTGAGAAGCGCGAATCGCCGGCGTACAGCACCAGCACGGTCGCGCCGGCCTTGGCCTTGTCGAAGAAGCGCCTCTGCGCGGGATAAGTGTAGCTCTCGTCGCGTTCAGACGAGCATACGATGTAGAGGTCGCTATCAGGAAGCTCTTTCTCGGCACCGGCGAAGCGCGGGTTGAACCCGGCCTGGCGCGCCAGGAGGTAGGCCCCGAAACCGGGGATCCAGCCGCCGTCCTTCTCCGGCACCACGATGACGGCGTCCGTCTTGGCGGGCGGCAGCTTGCGGAACGGGAGTGAGGCCCTGAACTTCTGGAACGCCGCCATCTCAAGCATGATCGGCTTGGGCGAGAGATCCTGCCGCAACATGCCCAGCTCGCGCTCGTTGGGAGTAAGCGTATAGGGAGGGAAGTCCAGCACCTCCTGGTCGGAGTTGCACCACCACAGGCAGCCCTTCAGGTCGTTGGCCCAGGCGCTGAACATCGTGCAGCGCATTCCCGCCGCCGTGCGTTCGTCGGATACGCAGCTTGTGCCAAGATTGCCTATCTCCTCCACAAAGCACGGCTTGCCGCCGAGGTCGCGGTATAGGAGCGATTCGGCGGTCGGGTGAAGCTCGGTACGCATCGTGTTGAACGCCTCCTTGCCGCATCCCGGCACGTAGAACTGGTAGGGATGCGTGCAGAGGATGTCGGAGATCTCGCCGTTGAGGCGGATGGGGGCGTTGGCGTCCTCCTTCGTCGAAAGGCCGTGCATGCCCGAGACGATGGGGCGCGAGGCGTCGCAGGTGCGGATGGCCATCGCTATGTGGTCCATCCAGTTGTAGAACATCGCCGTGCCGCGCGCGCCCATGCAGTTGCACTCGTTGCCGTAGTCCCACGCCGCGATCGCGGGATGGTCCTTCATCTCCCGCACGAAATGCTTGACGAAGCGCGTCTGCCACATGATCGCCTCCGGATCGGAGAGCACGTTGCGCTCCTCGAAGACCGGCGGCACGAACTGCCGCCCAGACATCCAGCCCGTGACGATGCCCACGATGAGCTTGATGTCGTTCTTCTGCGCCATGTCGCAGAACGCCCTGAAGCGCCGCATCATCTCCTCGTCCACCCCCGCCTCGTTCGGAAGCGGCTGGTTGTCGCGGAAGCGGTAGCTACGGTAGCTGCCTCCCGCCCTGCAGTCGCCGGTGAGCGGCTGGAAATCGCTCCACAGCGGGAACACGCGCATAACGCGCGTGCCGTGGCGCGCAAGCGCCTCCAGCTCCTTCTCCACGATGTCGGGCCGCCACTGGCTCCACATGTACATGCCGGCGTTCTTCGCCCAGTAGTTGCACCCCACGAAGAACTCGCCTTCGGTAAAGATGTCGCGCGACGCATAGTCCGCCGCAGGTTCCGCCATTGCAGTGAGTGCGGCGGCCGCCGCCAGTATAGCAAGTCTTTTCATCTGTGCATGTCCATTCCTAATGATTTGTCAATGTGCGCCATTATACCACAAACATCTGCGCTATTCTACGCGGATCGCGGAAATCTCGAACGCGTGCGACCGCCCGGCGGCGGATGGGTCGAGCCATTTGCCGATGCACAGGCCGATCGTGTCAAGATTGCGGATGTCGAGCTCGAAGCCTTCCCTGAACGCCGGCGCGTTCCAGTGCGAGAAGTATCTGAAGCCCGAGAACGGCACGCGCACATCGCTCCAGTGCTTCGGCAGCGCGACGTTTGTCCCCCACACCTGCCCGTTGTCGAGCATCAGGGCGACCTCAACCGGCTCCATCATCCCCTTTGCGGCGCGGCCAGTTATCACGAGCGTGCGCCCCCTGCCTGCCTCAGGGAAGACGGCGGCGTATACCCTGCCGTTCGACGGCACATATGCGTTGCACGCAGAGGCGCCGAGGAAGTTCTTGGCAAGATAGCGGCAGGCAGGCCGGCCCCTATCGTCCGTCGCCGCCTCGGTCCAGCCATAATGAATGCCGCAGTCCTTGGCGAGGCTGGCGTCAAAGAAATTCCAGTCGCGCGGCGCGGCGCACTTTGCGCGCCCGGCCGCCGCAAGCTCCGCCATCGTTGGCGGCCAAGGCTTTCGGTCGGGATCCGGCGGCGTGGGCGGGGGTGCTGACCACTCCGGCAGATCCGCCGCGCGCGCAGCCTTCAAGCGCTTCGCCTCAAGGATGCCTCCGGATGCCAGGATGTAGTCGCCGGGCGCAAGCGTCACCTTGCAGTCACGCGATGCGGCGGCGCGCGCACCATCTGCCGTGCGCCACGCCGTGAACTCCGTGCCGAGATCGGGCAGACGCACCATCAGTTCAGGGCTGTCGCCGAGAACCGCCGTCTTTATGCCGGGCCGCCCAGTGTGCGGATCGGCACACGGCATTACGGACGGATACAGCTGAAGCCTCCACAGCCCGGGTTCAACCCTGTCGAGGAAGTAGCAACCGTTCCCGGTGGAGCCGACAACTGGCGACACGCCGCACCCCCACACGCGCCGCAGACGTTCCGGGGCAGGAATGGGCGTGATGGGCGAGGCCGTGTAGAGGAGATCCGTCTCGGTAACCATCTCGGACAGGTTAGACGCCACGTTGACCAGAAACGGCGGAAACGCCATCTCGCTGTCGGCGGCGGCGAACGGTGCGCCGCGCGGGATACGGCGGAACACCTCGGCGGCTATTGCGAACGAAAGCGCCTTCGCCGGCGTGTACACAAGGTTCAGGTAATGTGTCTTGTAGCTCACGTTGTCATCGGCGATGGGGGTGGGATCGTACTGGAACTGCGTGGCCGACTGCACGCCCTCGCTGCGGAATAGCCGTGCCATCGCCGGATACATGTATGCGCCCGGGGTGTCGGCGGCGTCGAACTCGTATATGATCTTGGCCATTCCGTCGAGCCTTCCGTCCGCCTTGAGCGAACTCTTCTGCACGCGCGACAGCTGCTTCCCGAAGAGGGAGTGGCCCGCCCGCAGGCCAGTCGCATAGCATACGCCGCTCACGCCGTCTGTCTTCAGCATCGGCACGCATTCGCCATGGCCGTTCCACGTGGCGCTGTAGAACACCGGCTTCCGCGTGCCGCTCCTGCGGATGCCGGCGAGAAGCGTGTTCGCATACTCCGCGATCTGCCCACCGGTGGTGCCGTCGGGGTAGCCAGGCTCGTTGATCAGCTCAAAGCACAGCACGCACGGGTCGTCGGCGTAGCGACGGCCGGTGTAGCGGTTCACGTGCTCCGCAAACTCCTGCTCGAAGCGCGCCTCCGCCTTCCACAGGGTTCTGTCGGAGGTGAGGTCCCTGATGCCCACGGGGTACGCGAACCCGTTGGTGCTGCTCGTCCATTTTCCGCCGCCCCATGCGGCGATGGGCGTAAGCACCGAATATATGCCGTTCGAGGCACATTCGGCTATAAGGTAGTCGAGCGCGTCCACATGGCCGTTGTCCACGAACGCCCCTTCGCGGGTGGAGAACTCACGGTCGAAGCAGTGCAGCCGCATTGCGGTGAGGCCGAGGCGTCGGAACTGCGCCACGTCGCGCCGGATCGTATCCTTGATGTCGAAGCCTCGTTCCTGGATCACACGGTAGTCGAGCGCGAACGGCGCATAGTAGTTGACGCCGAACACCGCAACCTCGCTGCCGTCGTCCGCCCAGCGCATGACGCCCTTTGCGTCGACCATAGCCCGTCGATCAGCCGGCGCAACCGCCGCCGCCCGTTGAGCGCTGGCGAGGACAACCGCCGCCAGCACCGACCTGATGAATATGCCGTATGCCATTTAAACTTCCTTCCCCAACTTAAACGGCATTGATTATACCACATTGCCGCTTGATTTCTGGCGGAATTATGGTAAAGTTTGCCGCCGAACCAATCAATAGGTGAATCAGATGAAACGAGTTGGAATCATTGGCGCGGGAAGGTTCGGCCTTTCTCTCGCGGAGGCGCTGGCGGATGCGGGCACCGAGGTGCTGCTCATAGACCGCAACAACGCTCTTGTGCAGAGCGCCATCAAGAAGGTAACATGGGCCATGCAGTGCGACGCCACAAGCGCCAGCGCGCTTGAGGCCGCAGGCATCCCAGAGTGCGACACCGTTGTGGTGGCGATAGGCTCCAACGTGGAGGCATCCATGCTCGTTACCGCAAACTGCAAGGAACTTGGCGTGAAGACCGTCATATCGAAGGCGACCAGCGACATACACGGCAAGATACTGGATAAACTCGGTGCCGACCAGGTTGTGTACCCAGACCGCGATAGCGCCCACCGGCTCGCACGCAACATAACCGAGCACAACGCCTACGATCTACTCGAACTGTCCGAGGGGTTCTCGCTCGCAGAGATTGACGTGCCGGAGTCCTGCATCGACAAGACCCTCGCCGAGGCCGATCTGCGCAAGCGCAACGAAGTTACCGTGCTCTGCATCCGCCGTCCAGACCCCAAAAACAGCCGCAAACCGCGGCTGATGGTCGTTCCGGGGCCCAACGACGCATTCTATGCGGGCGACAAGCTGATCGTATTCGGAAAGATGTCGCGCATCGACGCCATCTCCGGCAAGAACTGACGGGCGTGGCGCGATGACAGACAGCAAACGTGCAAGCTGGTCGGGTTCGGTGGCGTTCGTGCTCGCCGCAGCAGCTTCTGCCATTGGCCTCGGGAACCTGTGGAGATTCCCGTACCTTGCGGCGAAGTATGGAGGGGGCGTGTTCATAGCCGTCTATCTGGTACTGTCGCTTACGCTGGGCTTCACCCTGCTCGTCACCGAGATTGCGCTCGGCCGCTATTCGCGCCAGAGCCAGCTCACGGCGTTCCGCGCCCTCGGCCATCCGCGGTGGAACTTCCTCGGCGTGATGGCGACCATCGTGCCGCTTTTCATCCTTCCATACTACAACGTGATAGGCGGATGGGTGGTCAAGTACTTCACGGCATACCTCAAGATGATAGCGGGCGGCGGAGGGATTGAAAACCCGCAGGGGTTCTTCGAGTCGTTCATCGCCGCGCCATGGGAACCTTTCGTGTGCATGGCGGCATTCACGGCGGTGACCTCCGCAGTGATCATCATGGGGGTGAAGAACGGCATAGAAAAGGCAAACCTCGTGATGATGCCCATTCTTCTGCTGATGGCGATCGGAATCGCGGTGTACGTGGCGCTGCTTCCGGGCGCGGGCGAAGGCATCCGCTTCTACCTCGTGCCGGACTTCTCCAGCTGCGGAAGCATCGGAAAGGTCATCCTCGGCGCGATGGGGCAGATGTTCTACTCGCTTTCGCTCGCGATGGGCATCATGATCACCTATGGCAGCTACATGCGCAGGTGCGACTCCGTGCCAAAGGCATCCGTGAGGATCGTCGCGGCCGATACCTTTGTCGCCGTCCTTTCCGGCTTCATGATAATACCCGTGGTGGTCATGTTCGCGGCCAAGGCGGGCGAAGGCGGGCGTGCCGCCATCGACGCCGGCCCCGGCCTCATGTTCGTGACACTTCCGAAGGTGTTCGCATCGCTCGGCCAGGCGGGCGTGCTGGTAGGGTTCCTCTTCTTCGTGCTCGTGCTGTTCGCGGCGCTCACAAGCGCAATATCGATGACGGAGGCATGCGTGGCGGCGGTATGCGACTTCTTCCGGATCAGCCGCAACGCATCGGTCGGCGCCGTGGGCGTGTGGACGATCCTGCTCGGCGCAATATCGGCGTTCGGCTACGGACGCTGGGCCGACTTCAAGCCGTGCGGGCTCCCGGTGCTTGAGTTCTTCGACACCTCCATGAACGTGCTCACCCCTGTCGTCGCCGCGTTGATATGTTTGTTCGTGGGATGGGTGCTGCGGCCCAAGCGCATCCTCGCGGAATGCCGCCGAGACGGCAGCGCCGTCGGGTTCAAGATATTCTATGTGGTGATGGTCAAGTTCATCGCACCGCTTCTTGTGCTGGCGATACTTGCATCGGAGATATGCCGGATATTCGGCATCGGCGGATGGGCCATCTGACGGGACGGAGCGGAAATGGAAGGGCTTGAGGCGATAACGCAGATCGTGAACCGTGTGGACGACCTTGTGTGGGGTGTTCCGCTCATCATATCCATTCTGGCTACGGGCGTACTCCTCTCGGCAGCGCTCCGCTTCCGCCACCTGCTGCACCTCGGCAGCGCTTTCCGCTACGTGTTCCACCAGGGCAACGGGCACCACGGTGAGGTGACGGCGTTCGGCGCGCTCTGCACCGCGCTCTCCGCAACCATCGGCACCGGCAACATCGTCGGCGTGGCCACCGCCATAACCACGGGAGGCCCCGGCGCGCTCTTCTGGATGGAGGTCGCCGCCGTGTTCGGCATGGCTACGAAATACGCCGAGGGGCTGCTGGCGGTCAAGTACCGCGAAATCGCGCCGGACGGGCGGGTGCTCGGAGGGCCGTTCCACTACATCGAACGCGGTCTGGGGCCGAAATGGAAGCCTCTTGCCGTGCTCTTCGCCGTGTGCGGGGTGCTGGCAGGGCTGCTTGGCATAGGCACAATCACCCAGATCCACGGAATCGTGTCGGCCGTCCAGCGCTTCTTCGACCCTGGCTTCAATCCGGCCGACCCGGCCACCGGAATCACCGTGCTGGGCGGCGTCCGTTCGCCGTACGTCATGGCGGCGGGGGCGTTGGTCACCGCGTGCGTAGGGCTTGTGGTCATCGGCGGGCTTCGCCGCATAGCGAAGGTATCAATGGTGATCGTGCCGTTCATGGCCATCTCCTACGTGGCAATCTGCCTGCTTGTGATGCTCGGCAACCTGCCGAAGATACCGGCGGCGGCGATGCTGATCGTAAAGGCGGCGTTCGACCCGGCCGCCGTAACAGGAGGTGCGGTAGGCACAATGTTCATCGCCATGCAGAAAGGCATCGCGCGCGGCATCTTCTCGAACGAGGCCGGCCTTGGATCGGAGCCCATGGCTGCGGCGGCGGCAAAGACGAACGAACCCGCGCGGCAGGGCTTCGTGTCGATGACAGGCACCTTCATCGACACGATCGTCATCTGCACAATGACAGGTCTTACGATAGTGCTCTCCGGCGCATGGGATCCCGCCCTCGGCCTGGAGGGCGTGAACGTCACGGTGGAGGCCTTCGCGCGCGGACTGTCCTTCATCCCTGGCGGCGCGGCAGCGGTGCCCTTCTTCGTGATGCTGGCGCTCGCGTTCTTCGCCTTCACCACTATCCTCGGATGGGACTACTACTCCGAGAAGTGCCTGGAGTACCTTGTGGGCATGCACCGTCCGCGCATAATAATGTGCTACAGGCTGCTCTACGTCGCTGTCGTGGCGATAGGCCCGTACCTCACCATATCGATGGTGTGGGGCATAGCAGACGTATTCAACGGCCTTATGGCGTTCCCGAACCTCGTGGCGCTCGTGATGCTATCGCCGGTCGTCGCCCGGACCACTCGCGAATTCCTCTCGCGCAAGCCCTGATGCGGCTATCGACTATTGCACTGGCAATGAAATATGGTGAGCCGCAAAGAACGCATAGTTCGCAAAGCCTTTGTGCCCTTTGCGATCTTTGCGGCTAAAAATCACTCTATTTGATTAAAGTTGTTTCGTTGAAGGTTAAAGGTTAGAAGGTTGAAAGGCGCGGTGACCCTAACGCGGGAAATGGTAGGGCCGCTTTGATAAAGCGGCCGCCACCACCAACGGGCGATTTGTCAAATCGCCCCTACCATCGCGCCGCAGGGTGCATGGTAGGGCCGCTTTGATAAAGCGGCCGCTACCAACCTACTGCCCCTTACGGCGTGGTGAACGTCACGTCGAGCGTGGCGGTGCCGCCTGCCGTCGTGACCTTCACGCTGCCGCTGGCGGGTCCCTCGGTGCGCACCGTGCCATCAGCCGCGACGAGCTTGCCGCCCGCGTACGTGACAGGCACCGTGTAGAACTCCGACCCGTCAGGGTCGAGGAACTT
>CAMPAA010000019.1 GCA_946631345.1 uncultured Verrucomicrobiota bacterium | reverse complement strand
GGCATGAATCTGGGAAGGACAGAGTTTAAGGGCCTGTTGGCATTATATTGAGCAGCCCTTTTACGGGGTGGAACATTCATGCAGGGCCTGTCCCCACGGAAACGGAAGGTCGCACCGAACCTGGTGCGCCCTGCTTGCTTGCCTTCATTGGATTTCTCCTTTGCGTGTTTTTCTTGAACTCCCCGAGACACCCGCCGACGGGGAAATCTAAGCGACAAAAAAAGCCGCCGGGCAGAAGCCCGACGGCGAAAAGAAAAGCCCCTCCGGCGCGAAGCCGAAAGGGCTGAAATGGATAGTGCAGACAAAAAAAAATCCCCCGCCGCAAGGCAGGGGATTTTCTCATGTGCTATGTCATTTATCCGAAATGCTCCTCAATCTTCGGCAAGCGACTCGCGCAAATAATCTACACTGATGAGCGTAAAGTTACGAGACATCAGGTGCTCCTCTTGCGTTTGTATGACAGATATAGTATAATTGTATGCAAAAACAAAAAGGAGTCATCTATGCTCGCCACAAAATCAACTGTCATGCAGTTCCGCATAGACATGGGACTGAAACAAGAAGCGGAAGCGCTTTTCCGTGAACTTGGCACATCGTTCGCCGAAGCGCTGCGCATCTTCGCGCGGCAATGCGTCCTGACGCACTCCATGCCCATCTCCATCGCATTGCCGCAGCATGAAACGGCCAGCGGCTCATTCGCGAAATACGCCGATCCCGCCAAGCGCAGGCTTGAAGGCGGAGCTTTCGCCCGCGCAATGGAGGCCAAGCATGCGAACGCTCGTTGACGCGAACGTCGTGTTGCGCTACATGCTCCACGACGACAAGACCCAATCCCCGATGGCCGAACGGACGATACGCGAGGGCGCATACCTTTTGCCCGAAGTCCTCGCGGAATCACAGGCTCAATGGTCTATGGATATTTTCATTGTCTCGCCATACCGTTCAAGCAGCATCTGGACTATGCGGCCGGAACCCGAGCAGTTGGGGCTCCACGGCAGGAACCACGGCTCGTCGTCGCGATAGCGTTCACCGACGTAAAGCTCGCGGGTCATTGCAAACTTGAGCGTCGCGGCGAGGATGGTGTCCGCCTGGCCGTCATATCCGATCGCGCGAAACGCGCGATGCCACAGATAGTCCTGCGAGGTGGTGTACCAATAGTGCTTCATGACCGGATCGTCGCTGGCCGTCGTAAACTTGCCGGTGAGTCCGTTGGCGGACGCCTGTCCGTTCCTGAGGCACCACTTCCAGATGCGAAGCACGTCGTTGGCGTCGAGATAGCCGTTCTTCAGTCCAAGCACGATCATGTTGCCGTGGTAAAGCCGGGGAAACCCCTTCTCGACCTCCTGACGGTCAGGCGACATCGGAATGTCGAAGTCCTCCTTGTCGGCGCTCTCCTGCTTGAAGAAGAGCACCCTGTCGCGCATCGTGCCGAGATAGTCATTGAAGCCGGCGCGTATCTCGGCAAGCGCGGGATCTCCGAAGCGCTCGGCCGCTGCGAGATAATCACCCATGTCGATTAGGTTCAGAGCATCCGTGAAGCCCCATGACTGCGTCTTCGTCTTGTAGTCACATGCCAAGCCGGCGGGAAAGAACCCGGGGACGGCGTCCGTAGCCCCTGGCGGCACGCGGGAACGCATGATCCAGCGGAATCCCTCCAGCGCCTTGGCGCGGTAGCGGTCCCAAGGGCCGCGGCGGCCGGTGTCGAGGCAGTAGCGGGCGAGGATGCCGAGGCAGTTCGCGGTGTTGCAGTCCCAGTCGTTCCCGAACGGCCCTATCCGGCCACGGTTCTCAGGCTCTGGATAGCCGCCCGCGCCATAGCCGTACAGACCGAAGTAGAAGTCGATTGCGCCCTCCACATACTCGCCGAAGTCGCCGACCTTGCCCAGAGCCGACAGGGCGTCCATGTTGTCCCACGGCCAAACCCAGCGCTGCAGGCCGCCTTGTCGCGGCAGCACATAGTCGCAGCCGACGGGATGGCAGAAACACTGGAGCATCTGCACGACCATGTTCTTGACTACACGCAGGTGTTCAGGATTCTCCTTTAGCCCTTTCGGCAGACGGTTGATCTTTGCAAGTTCGCGCCGCCATGCGTCAGCCGTGGCACGGCGGGTCGCCTCGAACGCCGGCCGCACGTCGGCGCCGACGCCAACTGCGAAGTCAAGCGCAAAGGACTCGCCAGCCTTCAAATCAACGGAAAAGCGCAGTTCGCCGCGTTCCGCATCCCATCTGGCCGACGGCGGCGGCTTCGCGAACGTGATGAACCCGCCCGCAGGCGAACGAAGGACGCCTTCGCTCCAAGTCCAGTCGCATAGAACCTGGCTCCACGTCTCTGGGAGCGACTGGTACGGATGGTAGTAGTCCGGCGGCTGCTTCTTGTACCCACCCAGCAACGTTGCTTCATTGCCAAAGCGGACACGAATTGCATACTCCTCGACAAACTCCTTCGCGCTGTCGTTGACTACGGAAAAGCGCCCATGCGCCGTCGTGCGGCGAACGAAGTCGCAGCACATCTCCAGCGTCACGGCGACGTCGTTCTCCCTCCAGCGCAGACCGTGCAGCGGCACACCGTCTTCAGGCAACAGATTCTCGGACTTCTTGAAGTCAAAGAGCCTGTCGTCCTTCCCATGAAAGAACCACAGCACGTTGCCGACTTCCCTGCTGTAGGACCGCGCAGTCCAGTGATGCTCGTGACGTACTTCGGAGAACAGCACCTTGGCGTCGTTGAACAGCACGCACATGCGCTCCGCCATTGGCGGATGCACATACCGCCGCGTCGTGCGCGGCGGTTCCCACGAGGACGTGCCATCCGTCGCCGCAGACGCAGCGCCCGCAACGAGCGCCGCCGCCACTGACAAACATTTCACCATCTCTTTTCCCATTCTTGCGTTCTCCTGTACTTGCTTATTACTCACAGCGCTTCAAGGGCGAACACATGAGCTTTCTCGCCGCCCCACGTCCCATCCACGACAAGCCGCAGACCATCTGCGTCCACCGTGTCGAACGACACCTTGCGGAATCGAAGCATGTTCAGTCCATCCTCGTGCACCCTGCGCCATTCGCCGCCCACGCGCACGTCTATGTGGAAGGATTTCGCAAGCATCTTCGGCATCTGCGCCCGCTCAGTGGTGGCCTCCAGCTTGCGCATCCGCTTTGACCGATGGCGCATGTCGGAATCGAAAACAAGCCTCGCGCCCGACATCCGCCGTGGAGCGTCCCACGTGTAGACAATCTTCTCTTCGCCAGGCACGACCCAAACACCGTTGTCCTTCTTCTTGTAGTTTCGGTCGATTCCGTTCTTCAGTACGGCAATCTCATCCGAGCATTTCGACTCGCCTGTAAGGCGTGAAACCTTCCGCCACCGGAACGGCAGCATGCAATCGTCGTCCTCAAGCGTCGCCTGGAGTTCCGCAATCCTCTCGCGGCGCAACTGTGCCGGGTCGATCCCATATTTCACCAGCATCGCGGCGGCGGTTCCCACGGCCTGTCCGAGCGCCGCGCATGTCGCCATCACACGCGTTGCCGAAAGTCCCATGTGCGTACAGGAGATGTCGCGCCCGGCAAACATGAGGTTCGGGACGTTCACCGAATACAGACAGTCGAATGGTATGCCGAACGGCGACGGACATCCGTACTCCACCGAAATGCGTCCCTTTCGGTGGAAGGCGTCGGGATGGTGGTCGTCGAGCGTCCAGCCACCATAGGCGACCACATCCTCGAAATGTCCGCCCGAAAGGACGTCGTTCTGTGTGAGGATGTGAGGACCGACAAAGCGGGTTGACTCGCGTTTGCCGGGAAGCGAGCCGATCCAGTCCAGTTCGTACCCCCGCGCCCTGCCGTCAGGATGGTTCTTCATGTAGGCCCAGACGCCATAGGCGATTTTCTTCAGCTCTTCCTGTATGGCATTCGCATCGCCTATCGTATCGAGATTGCCGCCGTACTCGATCCACCAGAAGTTGTTGTCCTCCGGATACAGCCTCTTGTAGTTGACGCGCCTTGCGCCCTTCGGCGGAGGCGGCTCGTCTGGCTTCGCGAAATCTTCGTCCGTAAACTTGTACGCCCACGGCGGCGGCACGAACGGATGGTGTTCCTTCGTCTCGCGGAGCTGGAGAAGGATGGAGTTGCCCATCGTGCGGTGGTCGCCGCCGTCCTGAAGGTAGGTTTCGCCGAACTCGGACGGCAGTTCTCGCCCATGGCGAAACTTCGCGCCGGACAGCCGCAGAATGCCGTCGCCCGTGCAGTCGGCGAAGAACCGCCCCTTCACGACATAGCGCGTGTAGGCGTTGGAGTTCCACGCCTTTACTGCGGCGATTCGTCCGCCGTCCATCTCCACGCCATCGACGGAGGTGTTCAGGAGAAGCGTGATGTTCGGCTCCTCGCGTACAGCCGAGAGAATCACGTCGTCCCATAGCGTATAGCGCATAAGCGGGTTGTAGTAGAAGTTCTTGAGCTGAAGCTCCTCAAGGATGCCCGCCTCCTTGTTCTCGTCGCCATGCGCACCCATGATGCCCATGCGCATCTCGCTCGAAGCGTTGCCGCCAAGAACCGGACGATCCTGCACAAGGACGACCTTCGCGCCGTGCCGCGCCGCCGCAACTGCCGCGCACACTCCGCTCAAGCCGCCCCCGCACACGACAAACTGCGTTTCGAGGGCGACTTCCTTGACAACGCGCGAATTCGCCTCCGTCAGCATTCCGTCCGCATACGCCTGCAAGGCGCAAAAGAGCAATGCCGCGACAACCATCAAAATATCGTGGCTACGTTTCATGACAGGACATTTCAGCATCGCTTTTCCCGTTTCTTGCATTCTCCCCTCATCGCGGCGGCAGTTGCGCCCCTGTTTACTTGATCCTGTAAAGCGCCGGTTCGTTCGGCGCAAGCGAAATCTTTACGGTGCATGCCTTCGTCTTCTCAGCCGCCGGACCGAACTCCGCCAAGGACTCGGAAAACTCCTCCGAAAGCGTCAGTTCCGCAGCGTCCGCCTTGTCCTGCGCATTGACCACGAGAAGCCACGTCACGCCGTCTTTCCGCCAAGTGCGCACGCCCCATGCCACCGGCGCGCCCGTAACTGCCGGAGCAGGCTCGACCGAAAGCAGCACGGGAAAGTATCTGCGCACTTCCTCGCCAACCCTGCAGATGTCGGCCCACGCCTTGGCGAACGGCAGCCCGTGAGACTCTTTCTGGATGGCGGTGAATGAATAATAGACGAGTCCGTTCGCGCCGGACGCTATGCACTGCCACGACATCGACCGCATCTCGTCAACCGTCGGCATCCTGTTCTGCGGACCGCCGGGAGATTCGGGACGATACCCACCCCAGTCGAACGCCTGCGGCACCTGCCACATCGGGCGCAGCCCGAAATACGCGCCGTCTGTCTTGCGCGTCCATCCCGTTGCCATCGACAGCGGCCTGTCTGGCACCGGATACGGGTCTGTTCCGATCACGTCGAACGTCGGCGTAATCTCCCGAAGGAACTGCAACTGGTAGATGACAGCCCACGTCGGATGATCCGGGTCGGCACGTTCCAGGAAATCGCGGCGACGCGTCAGCATCCCAAGCCATCCGTCGCCCACGAGTTCGTCGTTCACATACCAGGCGAGAAGCCCGGGATGGCTCTTGAAGGCATCGACCTTCGCCTGCACGTAGGAATCGGCCGCGTCTTCGTTCGTCACGGACTTCGGCGTGTGCTTCGCGCCGGCATAGACGTCCTTGACGGAATAGATGACCATGACGCCGTTCGTCCAGTAGAAATCCATGCCGACGGCGTCCGGCGCCTGGTACGGCATCACGCAGTTGAACGGACCATTCACGTATTCCGCGCGGCGGCTGGCGCTGCCGGTGTACATTCCAAGCGGGAAGAACGGCTTTCCATCAACAATCGTGCGCCGGTGCTCGTCGATCCACACGCGACGCGACGGCATCTTGGCGACGCGGTTGAACGACAGCTGGGCCGAGCCGAGAACCGAGCCGTCCTGCGCCTTGAGTCGAAACGCGACGACGCTTCTGCCTAGCTTGAGTTCCTCTGCTGCAAGCGCGAATCGTGACTCGTCGCGCGAAAGGCCGTGCGCTGAAACGGTCTTGCGCGAACCGTCCGGCTTCTCATACGAGAACTCGGCCTTAAGCTCACCGGTTGGGAGCTTCTTCGGAACTGAAAGACCGACTCTGAATTCGACGCGGCCCCTGTCCGCAGTGTTTCGGTATGCGGAAGAGAGGATATGCCCTACAATCGGCCTTTCGTAGGGAACGACCTCCATGTCGTCAAAATACGCCTTTCCGGTGCAACCTGCCGTGCAATAAGGTATAAGCCTAAAGCTTGCCGCCTTTTCGGGAATCGCCGTCGTCACACCCTCCAGGCGCGTCCAATCCATTGTGCCCTTCAGACCGCCCGTATACGAACCGCCGAGATGCCGTCCATTCGCATCACTCCACTCTATTCCAAGCGTAGCGCCGTGCACGTTCGCTGGCCCCAGGCCTTCAGTGCGGATCCATGCGGAAAAACGGTACGTCTGCCCTGGCTCAAGACGAATCTTCTGCGAAGGGAACGCATACGGGAGCTTCGGGTCGGCGTTGTCATAGACAAGAGCAGAAGTTCCGTTCATGCCAGCACCCTTGGCAACGGAATAGGCGGGCGGCAGCTTCCAGCCTTCATCTCCTCGCTCGAAGTCAAGGTTTACCGCCTGTGACCTCTTGTCGCCGACATCTGCTGAAACGAGGCGTGAACACGCAAACAGCAACGTCGTCGCCAACAATACATTTCCTGTAGACATTGATTGATTCCCGACTTTATTGAGCCTACCGGAATGAGAGTATCATGCCAAATTCAACGATAGCCTCGTAGCAGCCCATATTAGGGCCGTTCCCTATCACTCGTGCGTTTCCTGCAAGGTCGAGGGCGTTCGCCATCCACGGTTCGAGCAATGCCGTATCCTTGCACGGTGATGAACTCCTGAGCTTAAAGTCGCTCTTGCCGACATCTGCAAACTTTGGACTGACAGTGACGCAGCTGTTCGCCGCCGTGAATTGATTGTAAGGGTATGGCGCTGGGTAGGCGCATGAATGGCTTGCGGTCACAGTGGCGCCGTCGCGAAACCAGTCGTTCGCGCTTTCAAGCTCTCCGTTCATCGTGTTGCCAGCGATTATCGTGTTGATGATGGAACAGCTCCAGCGGTTGTAGAACCCTGCGCCATACTGGGCGTACCCGCTGCTCGTCTTCACATCGTTGCATGCAATAGTGCAGGAGTCAACAACCGGTTTGTCATAGCTCAGCAGGTAAATTCCGCCTCCGCAATGGAAACTGCCGGATGTTGACACGCGGTTGTAGGCGAAAAGGCTGTTGCGCAGAATGAGAGGCGTTCCTGAATTGCGACTTGAATTATTCTCTCGGTGGAACAAGGCTCCGCCACAGTCCGATGCAACGTTGTTTGTAAACGTGCAGCCGTAGAACTCTCCGTACATTCCTTTAGGATCGGAGCCGTCGCTCGAAGTATAATTCGCACGGCAGCATGATACAGCTCCGCCATACTTCGTTGAAACATTCGACGCAAAGACGCAGTTCGTAAAGGCGAAGTAACCGCCCTCGTCCTGTTCAAACGCCGCCGCGCCGCCATAACCGCTACGGTTCAAGGTGAACGTGCAATTCGACAACGAGGCGGATGCCGAGCCTGTCAGATAGAAAGCGCCATCGTCATCCGCGTTATTGGAAGAAAAGTCACATCCGACGACGGAAGTCCTCGCTTGGCTTGTAGAATAAATGGCACCACCCTTTCCGGCCACGTTTCCGGTGAAGCTGCAATCCCTGAACGAAGCGCGGCCGGTAGACAGCACACCGCCTCCGTTGTCGCCGGCGTTGGAACTGTTCCCGTTGAATGAACAATTCTCAAACGCACAAGTGCCAGACTCAACGAGAACACCGCCGCCCCTTATCGCATGGCACAGTGCAAACGTTGTGCCAGAAACCAGCGCAGAAGGACCGAGCGAAAGATAGGCACCGCCGCCTTTGGCCGTCGTCGTGCAGTTGGAAATCACGCAGTCGATAATCCTCTCGGAACCACCCTTTCCTCCGGCGCTTGCGATTCCGCCCGCACAGGTATCCGCGCAGTCTGATGCAGAGCAGTTGCGAATGGTGGTGTGTTCGACTGTAGGCGCTTTACTTGAGTTGTTCAAGAATATGCCGGCCGCTCCACCGCCCGTAGTGGCAGAGCAGTTCTCTATCACGCAGTCCAATATCTTCCCGCCGCCGAAGACATATGCGCCGCCAGCAGCCTTGCCCGTACATGTCGCACTGCAGCAGGTAATCACGCAATTGGTAAGTAACGTTGGGTAGTCAGTAGCGTCGCTACCCACCCTTACGCCTCCACCCGTCCCGGAAGCCTTCGCAACACCGTTGGAGAAGGTAATGCCGTCCACAACCACGAAGCGCGCCAGATTCAGAAGGTTGAATGTCCCATCCCCGTAGATGACGACATCCGCCGGATTTCTGGTAGAGCTTCTGACCATGTCTGCGTTCGCAAAATTCGACGTGAACTGTCCAGCCAAAGACAACGTACCTGTCGCGGCGTACTTGCCCGGCAGAATCACAAGCTCATCCTGCGAGTCCAGTCCGTGCACCTTGGAGACGGCTTTGTTTATGGTCTTGAACGCAGTCGCCTCACTCTTGCCGGCGGCGCTGTCATTGCCATCGGGCTTCAGGTAGTACGTGGTCGCAAAGCAACCGAGCGACATCATTCCCGCCGCGCCTGTCATTACTAGTAGTTTTTTCATTGTGCCTTTCTCCTTGTTAGATGGTTGTGACTCCAGCCAAGTTTCGCGCTCACCGCATCAGCGGCGACGATGACAGACGAAGCCCGACTCTTGAAGTCCTTCGTCGGCAGCTGGTCCGCCGGAGCGGAAATGCTTATCGTCCCGACGGGCCGCCCCGTGCGGTCGAAAACCGGCGCAGCCACGCAGTGAAGCCCCTCCCTGCCTTCCGCCCTGTCAACGGCATAGCCGCAGTCGCGAACGCCGGCAAGCGCCTTCTCGAACTCCTCGCGCGAAGTGATCGTGTTCTCGGTGCGCTTGTTGAAGGGCAGGGCCGACAGAAGCCGCTCGCGCTCGGCCTCCGGCATGAACGCCATCATGCTCTTCCATCCCGCGCCCGTGTTAAGGTCGGCGGTCCACACGCCCTTCTCCTCCACATAGCGGATGGGATTGCGCGATTCGGCTGTCTCTATTATAAGTCCTCTGTCATCGGACGTGATGACGCCGAGCTGCACCGTAAGATTCGTTTCATCCCTCAGCGCGCACATCTCCGGCCACGCCACGGAAGCAAGCGAATATTCATCCGATCCTGCCACCGCAAAATCCATGAGACGGCGCGACAACCTGTATGCTCCTGTGTTCTCGTCTCGATACGCCCAACCGGCATCGACGAACGTCATCATGATGCGATACACCATGTTCACCGAACAGCCCGTGGTGGCGGCGATTTCGTTGCGGTTCAACCCTCGTGGAAATGTGGAAAGAGTCTCTACGATCTGTAACGCTCGATCCAGATTGGGAACGTGATAGTTGCGTTTTGCTGTCTTGTTTCTGTCGTTCACCTGATACCTCTTTTGAAATATGAACCATAGTATATACTTTAAGACAATTCGTGTCAATCCCCCTTGCGCATCTTTTATGTTCGCTCTAAATTACGCAGCCAACCCGCTGCCGTTGCCAATACTCTATGTGACATCAAGACACCACAACCACTCCCGCACGCCTATGCCTCGGCAATCGGCGGCAAGGCGTCAAGAAGACCTATGGCTTATTTTTTCGCCCGTACCTATGGCACCAAAGGCCGGAAGATGATATAATTTCCGGCTCAAACAGGGAGTGTACAACAATGATAGAGTTTTTCGCTGATTCGCTGGTGAACGGGTTCCTCCAGTCGAGCATGATGGGCAAGGGAATCGTCCTCGTGCAGCTTGCCGGCAGCGTGGTTATGTTCGCGGTGATAATAGGCAAGGTCAAGGAGCTTTCCCATGTGGGCAGGCTGTCCCGCCGCGTAAGCCGCGACGTGATGACCGGGCGTGACGTGCTCGAGTACTACCTCGCGCGCCATCCGAGCTCCCACACCGCCATCGAGAACATCTACCACGAGACGTGCGAGCGCGCGTTCAAGCTGCTTTCGCCTGATGCACGCTCCGGCCTCGCCCACGGGCAGGGTCAGCAGGGCGCGGCCCTCACCCGCAACGAGGTGGAGCTGGTGAAGTCCCACTGCGAACACATCCTCGACGAGGAGGAGCTGCGCATCGAGCATGGAATGGGATTGATCGCAACCGTGGTGGCGCTCGCGCCGATGCTTGGGCTGCTGGGCACGGTGTGGGGCGTGCTGGACGCGTTCGCCGACATGGGTGCCGCAGGTTCCGCCACCATCGCCACCATGGCACCGGCAATATCCTCCGCCCTCGTCACGACGGTGGTGGGGCTCCTCATCGCCATACCGGGCGTATGCGCGTTCAACAGGCTGAGCGCCACGGTGCGCGGCCTCACGGCTGACATGGAGGGCTTCGCCGACGATCTCGTGGGGCGCATCACACTGGAGTTCCAGGCATAGGCGCCGGGAACACTGGGAACTTCCGCGAAAGGGAACATGCCGTGAGCCGGAGAAGAAGAATAAAGGGACGGGCCGAGGGCGCGAAGGCGACCATCGACATGAACTCGCTCATCGACCTCACGTTCCTGCTGCTCGTAACGTTCATCCTCACCATCCCGGCGCTGGAGCAGGGAATATCCATAATGCTCCCGCGCGCAAAGACGGACATACTTCCGAACAAGAACAACAAGGCCAACACGATCACCATATCGCAGACCGGCACGTTCCTCAACAACACGCCCGTCACGCTCGAAGCGCTCGAACAGGACCTCCTCGCCAAGGTGAAGGAGGATCCCGACGTGCCGGTGCTCGTACGCGGCGACGAACGCCTCACCTACGGCGCAGTGATGGACGTGGTGAAGCTCGTGTACAAGTGCAAGGTCAAGAAGATGGCGCTGGTCACGGTCGAAAAGTGAGGCGGCGGAGACAATGGGGCTTGAGTTCGACAGGTTCTACGAGGAGCGCAGGCACGAACGCGAGGTGTCGAGCCCGCTAAACCTGCGGACGGTGCTCACGGCGCTCGGGCTGCACCTCGCGGCGTTCCTCGTCTTCTGGGTCGCCGCGAAGATAATCTACCGCACTCCAGACGTAATCATCCCCATCGACATGACGATCGTGCCGCCGTGGGCCGAGCAGGATCCGAACGACCCGGAGCCAGACCCCAACCCGCCGCCGAAGGAGGAGGAGAAGCCAGAACCTCCCAAGCCCCAGCCCAAGCCAGAAGAACCCCCGAAGGTGGAAGAGAAGGTCGAGGCGGTGGAGAAGGTGCCGGAGAAGCCGAAGAAGAAGAAAGAGTTCAAGAAGAGCGAGATCAAGCATCCCGAGAAGGAAAAGAAGGTCGAAAAGCCGAAGAAAAAGGAGTTCAAGCGCGGCAAGATCGTGAAGCCGCCGAAGATCCAGCCGCCCGTGAAGCTGCCGCCCGGCAAAGGCACCTCGCGCGACAAGCCGCTTTCGCAGGCGGAGATAATGAAGGCTCTGGCAGCAGGCGCGAAGTTCGGCGCGTCAAACCAACTTGCCGCGAACGAGGAGCAGAGGTGCGTATCTCTGATCTCCCGCCGCTTCTACGAATGCTGGACGGACTTCAACTGGTCCGAAAACCTGCGCCCCGTGCTCCTAACGGTGAGGTTCGGCGCGGCCGGAAAGATACTCGGATACAGAATCGTGCAGTCCTCGGGGGACGCGAAGGTGGACCAGTCGGTGTTGGCGGCGGCAAAGCGCGCAGACCATGTATCAGGTCTTTCGGCGGAGTTCCTCAAGCGGTACCCCGAGATCACAATCTCCATGACGCCAAAACGGCAGTGAACCTAAAGGAGGAAGCGCAAACATGAAGATCGCATCAATCGCCACAAACGGGGCCGAGCGGTGAAGGCGTATCTCTGGCTGCCTCTGGCGTGTCTGGCAGGGTTCATCGTAGGCGCATGGGGCGCGCGCGACGAGCTGCGCGCATTCAAGGAGCGCGCAAGGGAGTCGAAGGAGAAGAGAGACGTTCGGCAGAACGGCTTCGGCGCATTCGCCCGCATGGTCAACATCCCGGAGACTGCGCGCCATCCGCGCCGCGCAAGGGCGGCGGTTCGCCGCAACTCCCCGACTGCCGTCACCAACGCACCCGCCGGCAAGCCCGCAAAGGCGCAGGTCCCGGCAAAGGCACGCTCAGCCGAAACAAAGGCGCCGCCCGCCGCACATTCCGCAACGGCTCCCACCAACGCACCCGCGAAGGCTGAAAAGCGCCTTTCGCCGGAGGACCTGCGTGCGCGCATCGAGGAGGCGCAGGATCTCTGGCGCACACGGGTCGACCTGGCCCGCGCACAGTGGAAATCGAAACTGAAGCTTTCGGAGGATTCTGAAAAGGCGTTCGACTCCGCCCTGCAGGAGATGAACGAGCGCCTCTACGACAGCGTCGCAGCCCTCGCCGGCATTCTTGCGGAGAAGGAGCAGATGACACCCGAGCTCGGCCTTAGACTCGTAGGCGAGACCACCACCATCCTCGCCGAAACATACGACCGGATCGGTGCATGCGCCGCGCCGGAGCTGCGCGACGCGATATCCACGATGCAGATGGGCGACTTCATCGACCCAGGCGTGGCGGAGCCGCTCATCGACGTGCAGGGCAAGCTGGAGGGCATTATGCGCAACGGCGGGAAGGGGCTGTGACATGCGCAGAAGCCTGCACCGCATCGCGCAGACGGCGCTATGGGAGTGGAGCGGCGCCATCCGCAGCCGCCGTGCGCTCGTGCTGCTGCTTCTGTATCTCGCGTCGGCGGTGCTGTGCATGAACGGCACGATCTCCATTCTCGGCAAGATGGAGAAGGAACTGGCCGCCATGCTTCAGCTCCCGGATGCGGGCGAAGCGGGGGTGGTATCCGCCTCGCTCTGGAAGTCCAAGCCTTTCAACACTATCGTGCGCTCCGTGGTGGGGGAGAGTCCGGTGCTGGACGACATCTCTGGCCGGCACCCAGTGGAGCTGCTCTACGCATGGTTCGTGTTCTTCTGCGCGCCGCTTCTCGCCGTCCTTGTGGCGGGCACGCGCGTGTCGGAGGATCTCCGCTCGGGCGCGGTGCGGTACATGGTCGTACGCGAGACGCGCCTCGAATGGTCGCTGGGGAAATACGCCGGCCAATCGCTGATGGTCGGCGGCGCGCTTGCGGCGAGCGCGATAGGTGCGGCTGCGGTTGCGTTCTGCCGCCTGCCGTCCGGGACGGCTGCGGCGCTGTTCGTGCCCATGCTCAACTGGGGCCTGCGCGCCTGGATATACTCGCTTGCGTGGATAGGGCTCGCGCTCGGGCTGTCGCATCTCACGCGTTCGCCGGGACGGGCCACGGCTTACGGCATACTGGCGATATGCCTCTGCGGCGCCCTTCCTCCGCTCATGGATTTCCTCCACGCCAACGCCGACTGGCCGGCGGCGCTCACGCAGGTGCGCATGCTCGTGCCTGCAGGCGCGGAAATGTCGCTCTGGCGCTTTTCGGCGGTGCCGCTCGCGACCGGCTCGTTCCATCTTATCATCCTGGGGCTTGTGTATCTCATGGCAGGCGCGGCCGTGTTCGACAGGAGCGACGTATGACAGGCACGGCCATCGTCACCCGCAGCCTGTCCAAGCGCCGCGGACGCCACAAGGCGCTCGACGGCTTCACGCTCACCGTCCCGCGCGGCGCAGTGATGGGCCTTGTCGGCGCGAACGGAGCAGGGAAGACGACATGGATGATGACCGTTGCCGGATTCCTGCGCCCAGACTCCGGAGAGATAGACGTGCTTGGCGGCGGGCCATTCAACGCCGAGCGCCACGGTGGACGGCTCGCGATCCTGCCTCAGGATTCGGAGCTGCCGCTTGAAGTGTCGCCGCGCGCCGCGCTTTACAGGTTCGGGCGCATCCAGGGGCTTTCGCGGGCGGCGGCGTGCAAGAGCGTGGACGATGCCCTCGCGGCTGTCAATCTCGGTGCCCGCGCGTCGGCTCCGGTGCGCACGCTGTCGCACGGGATGCGAAAGCGCGTGATGGTCGCGCAGTGCTTCGTTGGCCAGCCGGAGGTGGTGCTGCTCGACGAGCCGCTGAACGGGCTCGACCCCATAGAGGCAGATCGCCTAAGGCGTTTCATCCTTGCCCAGCGCGGCAGAAAGACGGTCGTGGTGTCGTCGCACAATCTGAAAGACGTCGAACGCCTCTGCACGCACGTCGCCTTCGTCGAGCAAGGCCGCGTGGTGCGAGTGGATACGCTATCCTCGATCACCCACGGCACCGACCGTGCAGTGTACAGGCTGGCGGCGGAGCCAACCGACCACGCCTCGCTATCCGCCGCCTTTCCCGAGGCCACGCTCGAATGGCGGGCGGAGGAACGGGCGCTCGTATGCACGTTTGCGGCGTCTGAAGGCGGTGTCGCTGCGGCAAACCGCAGGATGCTCCCGGCTCTGCTGGCGCAGACGGATGTGATATCGGTCGAGACGGGTCTTTCGCTTGAGGAGGCGTTCCTGTCGTCGGCGCGCACCAGCTGACGTTTCATCATGCTATAATACGCGGCCATGGATCTCCACTACTTCTGCATCTTCGGTCTTTTCAGCTTCGCGTTCGGCGCATGCATCGCGAGCTTCCTGAACGTCTGCATCTGGCGGCTCCCGCGCAACGAAAGCGTGGTGCGCCCCGCGTCGCACTGCCCGAACTGCAACGCTCCCATCCGCTGGCACCAGAACATCCCCATCATATCCTACATCGCGCTCGGCGGCAAATGCGCAAGCTGCCGCCGCCCGATCTCGATGCGCTACACAATCGTGGAGATGCTTGGCGGTCTTCTTTTTCTTGCGGCGTATCTCCAGTGGGCAATGCCTGCCATGTTTGGCGATGAGCCGATTGCCGCTCTGCAGCGCCTCACGAACTTCTGGTGCGTGCCGGTGTACTGGCTTGTGTTCTCAGGGCTGATTCTGGGCACGTTCATCGATCTGGAGCACTTCTACCTGCCAGACCGCGTGACGATCGGCGGCATGCTGCTCGGCGTTCCCGCCTCGGTTCTCATTCCCGAACTTCAGCTGGAGAGGGCGTGGCAAAGCTCGCTGTGCTGGAGCGTCGGCGGGCTTGCGTTCGGGTTCTTCTTCCTGTGGGGCATGGGATGGGTGTTCTCAAAGCTGTTCCGCAAGGATGCGCTCGGATTCGGAGACGTAAAGCTCATGGGGGCCATAGGGGCGTTCTTCGGGCCCGTGGCGGTGCTCTTCGTGCTGATCGTATCCTCGCTGGTGGGTTCGGTCGTAGGTGTGGCGATGATAGCGCGCGGCAAGGCGAAGCTGGGCGGATTCACTGCGGTACCCTACGGCCCGTTCATCGCAGCCGCAACCGTGGTTTGGATGTTCTGGGGGCCACGGCTCGTCTCATCCTACGTTGCGCTCTTTGCGCACTGACTTTAATCAGCCGCAGCTGGCGGCGTTGCCCCGCTGCCGAGGTTCTCGTATGGACGGACGCGCAGGCGCACTCCGATTCCGTCCGCTATGGCGCGGCACTTCGCCTGCACCTCGGGCGTGGTGACCGGGCTGCCCACTATCGTAAGCACAACGTCCGGCACATAGCCCTTGCAGCTTCTGGCATAATCGAGCATGGCCTGCCAGCTTCCTATGCCGAACTTCGGGCGGCACAGTCGCAGATACTCATCTGGATCCGGTGAATTGAGCGAAATCGACACCGTATCGACCAGCCCCTTGAGTTTCTGGGCGGTAGGCTCGCCGCAGATCAGGTCAGCGAGGCCGTTCGTGTTTATCCGCACCTTCTTGCCGGGGCACATTCCCTTCACGTGCCGCGCCGCCGCCAGCAGGACATCCAGCCGCTCGGTCGGTTCGCCGTAGCCGCAGAACACCACCTCGTCGTACTCGTTGAGCCTACGGGAGTCGAGGGATGCGATCACCTCCTCCTCGGATGGTTCGTGCTCCAGCCAGAGCGAACCAGAGCCCGTCACGCTTGGTGCGTACTGGCGCAGACAGAACACGCATGCGCAGGGGCAGCGGTTCGTGAGGTTCACATACAATCCTGACTTGTAAGGATAGGTTATCACCATATCGGTTCGTCTCCTTGAACGCTATCGCTGCGGCATCGACCGAAGGCGAAGCTGACCGCACGCAGCCTGGCGCTCCTTGCCTCGCGACCGGCGTATCATCGTCTGGACGTGGTGTTTCATTAGCACGTCGAGGAACATCAGCATCGTGGATTCCGGCGGCGTCCTGAAGTCCGGCCGATGATCCACAGGCGAAAGCGGAATCAGGTTCACCTTCGCCATCGGCACCTCGCGCACGCGGCGGGCAAGCTCCTCCGCGCACGAGCGCGAATCGTTGACGTCACGGATCACAGTATATTCGAACGTGATGATGCGCTTCGTCTTTAGCGTATAGTCGCGGCAGGCGGCAAGCAGCTCAGCGAGCGGCCATTTGCGGTTCACGGGCATCAGCTCATTCCTGAGGGCGTCGTTCGGCGCATGAAGCGACACCGACAGCTCGAACTGCAGACCCTCGGCGGCGAGACGGGCAAAACCGGGCACCACACCGCATGTGGATATGGTTATGTGCCGCGCGCCGAGGTTTGGCCCGCGCCCGGCGTTGATCAACTTCAGCGCGCGCATCGTCTCGTCGTAGTTGGCGAACGGCTCGCCCATGCCCATCACCACAAGGTTCGTGAGCGTGCCGTATTTCCTGGCCGCCATCACCTCCGCCACAATCTCGTCCGCTCTGAGCGATCGCACGATTCCCTGCGCGCCGCTCGCACAGAACGCACATCCCATCGCGCATCCTATTTGCGACGACACGCACTGCGTGAGCCGCACCGTTTCTCTTCCGCCATCGCCGTTCTTGCCGAACACTGGAATGACGACCGTCTCCACCAGCTCGCCATCGGACATCTTGAGGAGCAGCTTCTTCGTGCCGTCCGGAGCCGTGTCGCAGGCAATCTCCTCCGCCGGCATGAGCGGAAACTCGGCCTTGAGCGTCTCGCGGAAATCCTTCGGGAGCGTCGTCGCCTGATCCCAGTCGGTTATGCAGTCGCGGTAAAGCGCCTGAAGTATCTGGTCGGCGCGGAAAGGGCGAAGGCCGCGCGCCTTCAGCGTTTCCTTCCATTCGTCAGGCAGGATGGACCACGCAGGCGTCGCCATCGCATCACACCTCCGCATCAATCGCAGTCGCGCGCGGGAGGAACTCCGTATCGACCTTCAGTCTGGACTTCACCGCGCGGGCAAGCGCCTTCACGCCGAACGTCTCTGTGGCGTAGTGACCGGCGCATACCATCTCCATGCCGCAATTCTCTGCGGCAATCACATCGCCCCATGAGGCTTCGCCGGTGATGTATAGACCGCAGCCAAGGTCCTTCGCCTCCTCCGCGCACTCGCCTGCGCCACCGCTGCAAACCCCTATCTTCACGCCCTGCGGATTCACGCCGGTCACGCCAATCAGACTGCCGCGGTACTTGAACGCAGGCTTGAGGCGCTTGAGGCCGAGGAAGCGCGCCAACTCGTAGTTGTTTCCGTACTTTCTGCTCGCATCCAACGGCAGATGGTACGCGGCGACGGCAACGCCGCTTTCGATCGCGGCCTTCACCACCTTGAACACGCCGCCCGTCAGCCGGCGGATTCCTCCACCCCATGACAGGCCATGGTGCACCACCAGAAGCTGCGCGCCGCAGTGCGCCGCAGCATTCACCGACTCAAGCGATGCATCCACCGCGAACGCGACCTTGGCCACCTCCGCAGGCCCTTCGACCTGAAGCCCGTTGTTCGATACGTCATCGAACCGCCCTACCTCAAGCTCACGATCAAGCCAGTCCAGTATCCTCTTGAGCTTCATGCTACCAGTCCCCCCTTTCCATGTCACGCCGCTGGGCCTTCTGCTTCAGGGAGTCGCGCTTGTCGTGGAGCGCCTTGCCCCTGCACACGCCAAGCTCCAGCTTGATGTGGCCCCGCTTGATGTAAAGCTTGAGGGGAATGAGCGTGAGTCCCTTGGCCTCGGTCTTCATCCGCAGCTCCTCCACCTCTTTCGCGTGGACCAGCAGCTTGCGGTTCCGCCTTGGGTCATGATTGAAACGGTTGCCGAACTCGTAGACGGGGATATTCATGCCGCATACGAACAGCTCGCCGCCAAGCACCGCACCATAGGCCCCGGCCAGCGATGCCTCGCCGTGGCGCACAACCTTCACCTCGGTGCCCGTCAACTGAATACCGCACTCGATTCGGTCGAGTACGGTATAGTCGTGCCAGGCTTTTCGGTTTACGGCCAGATCGCCTGGCGGGGTGTGCTTCTTCTCGGCCACGACTTATTCGTCGTCGGCGAAGATAGACCGCAGCGCGGCATGCTTCGCCCACTTGGTCTTCGCGTCCTCGGCGCGCGCAATCGCGTCGAAGTCGATTTCGGAGATGAGCTTGCCCTCGGCGACCTCGCGGAGCGCCGTGTCAACCTTGTCCTCGTCGGAGGAAAGCGGGCGCACAAGCGGCTTATCGCCGTTGATGAGCTGCTTTTCGCGCTTTGAAATCAGGTTCACGAGAACCGGCACCGACGGAACGCGTTCGTGGGCCTTCTTCAAGAATTCAACGTTCATTCAATTTACTCCACTTCCGAAAAAGAAGCGCGTATGATATCAAATGCGGCGTTTTCCGTCAAGGAACACCGCCTTGACCTTGAAGGACTTCGCATCGAGCACCGCGAGGTCGGCGGTGAAGCCCTTTTCGACCTTGCCGAGAGTGTCGCCAAGCCCCTGCTCGATTGCCTGGTTCCAGGATGTCACGCGCACAAGATCCTTGAGCGGAAGCCCCGTCACATCGCGGAGGTTCTTCAGTCCCTGATTCATCCAAAGTGTGGATCCTGCAAGATTGCCGCCCTCAACGAGACGAGCCTCACCGCCCTTGAGCTGCACCTTGAGGCCGCCCATCTCGAACGCATAGCCGTCCTTGCAATGCGAACAGCGCAGAGAATCAGTTATCATCTGCACATGCGCGAGGTTGCGGCGCGTGAAGATGAGCCTGAGCATGTCGTCGCAGAGGTGGATGCGGTCGCATATGACCTCCGTGTTGAGATCCTCCAAAAGGAAGCCGGCGCCCACCATGCCGATCTCGCGGTGGTGGAGCTTCGTCATCTGGTTGCAGAAGTGCGTCATGTGGCGAAGCCCCTTCTTGTAGGCCGGCATGAACTCGGCCATGGTCGCCCCTGTGTGGCCGCAGCTCGGCACGATGCCGCGCTTCAGGCACGCCGCCGCGAAAGCCGCTCCTCCCGGCTGCTCCGGCGCGAAAGATATCTGCTTCACCGGAGATATCCTGTCGATGGACAGCACCTCCTTCATGTCGGGCTTGCGCACGAACTTCGGGTTCTGCGCCCCGCAGCACTTCACGTTGATGAACGGGCCTTCCAGGTGTATGCCGATCACTTTGGAGAACGTGGGGTTCTTCCGGTAGGCGGCCACTGCCTTCGCCGCCGCCACGAGGTTGTCGTGCCCAACGGTGAGCGTGGTCGGGAGGAACGACGTGCAGCCCTCTGCGAGCTTCGCCTCGGCGATCTTCTCGATTGCCTCCGGCGTGGCATCGCACACGTCATACCCGCAGGCCCCGTGCAGATGCACATCGATGAACCCCGGCACAACATACGCGCCCTTCGCGTCGAACACCCAGTCGCTCTTCGCCGGCTTAGCCGCCTTGGCGACCTTCACGATCTTGCCGCCGGCAATCTCGATGGCGGCGCAGGGGATATCCACTCCCGGACTTATTACATGGGCGTTCACAATGACTGTTTTCATCTGACTTCTCCTTTTGAAAAGAAACTTTGCCGCTTATTATACCACACATTCACCATCAGGCATTCGCGCGTCAGCGGAGTCCGGTGGCGTTCGCGATCGCGAGGTAGTCGTTGGTGAGTATGGTGTCGATGCCCATGTCGAGGAACTCCTTGGCCTCGGCAGGGTCGTCCGACCAGAACACGTTCACGCGGAGCCCGGCTGCGTGTGCACGATCTATCGTGGACTTGTCAAAGTGGGGCTTGAACAGCTGCACCATCTGACACTTGTGGGCGATGGCGCGCTCCACGATGTCGTGCTGGGAAGTGCCGCTGAAGCCCATGCAGCGCGGAATGTCCGGAGCGAGGCGCGCGAGCTGATCCTGCAGCGGCCCGCAAGACGTCATGAAATACACGTGCCCACGCGCATCGAAGGCGTCGATCAGGCGGATTACCTTCTTCACATGCGCCTCGTCCCACGCGCTGCCCACGTCCTTCATGTGGATGTTCATGAGTGTGTGGCAGGAAAGCTTCCTGAGGATATCCTCGAAACGGATGATCTTGAGTCCGGCGAAATGCTTGCCCGTCTTCGATCCGAAGTCGAACTTCTGCAACTCGGCATAGGTATGCTCGTACACCTTTCCGGTGCCGTTCGACACGCGGTCAAGCGTCGCGTCGTGAATCGACACGATTTCGCCGTCCTTCGTCCACCACAGGTCGAACTCTATCTCCGACGCGCCGAGCGCCACGGCGGAGCCGAACGCCGGCAGGCTGTTCTCCGGCGCGACGGTGCTGAAGCCGCGGTGCGCGCACAGGCGCTTGGCGGGGGCGTCGGCGAATCCGGGGATGATGGCGCTTCCGGCCGGACGGTACTTCCACGGGCGGCGGCCTATCTCGATGTAGGCGGGATGCGTATTCGGCGGATTGCCGTATCCGGCGGGCTTGAGGTATTTCTCGTGAGGGTTGAACTCCACCGTGAGCGTGCCTACCTTGCTGTACATGTTGCCGAGAACCTGGCCCATCGGCGACACCACCATCGAACCGCCGCCAAGCGGCGAATCTACACCCATGCTCACCGACGCGCGCACGAGGTACGCCGCAGTGTTGTAGGCGACGAACCGCCCGAACATCTCCAGCGCATCGTGCCTGTCGCTGCGCTGGTGCGAACAGCCGATTATCACGTCTGGCTTGCGGCGGGCTATGTTCGCGAAGTTCTCGTAGAAGTAGAAGTCGTAGCACGTGAGAAACGCATAGCGCACACCGTCTATCTCAAGGATGTAAGGCTCGGACCACTCCCACATGTAGGAGGCGTCGAAGCCCCACTTCCGATGCTCGCCCGCCGTGAGATGCTCCTTGTAGTACTTGCCCACGCAGGTGCCGGTCTTGTCGAACGCGAACGTCGTGTTGCGCGCGCCAGTCGGCGTAAAGTCGAGCGCGTTCACGAACAGCGTCGCCTTGCATCGCCTCGCGGTCTCGGCACAGAGCGCCATCAGCGGCTCATGGTAGCGCTTCACGGCGGCGTCGATGTCTTCGCGGTTGCGCACGCGCGCCTGACGGTCGCTCGCCTCTGGCAGCACAATGAGGTCAAGGCTCTCGTCGCAGCTCTTGAGATGCTCGAACTCCCACTGCATCGTCGCGTCTATGTCGTCCACGTCAAGCGCATATGGCGGCTGGAACACGCACGCCTTCAGCGCGCGAGGGGTCTTCGTCTCCGCCGCGCAGGTGGCCGCAGCGATTCCGGCAAGAACAAGGAGAAGGGTTGCATGTCTCATATCGGTGATCGTTCCTTTCTGTTGTGAACAAGTGCGTGATTATCCCAAATACCATCGCCAAAATCAAGCCCGTATGTGCTATACTACGGCCCTGTTCGGAAAGAAAGGAACAATCCCATGATCAAGAGATTCGCCGCATTCATCTTGCTGGCCGCATGCATAGGCTGCTCTGCCTCGCGCACGGCACAGCTGGCCGACACCTCGCTGAAGGTCGGCTCGTACAACATACGCCTCCAGCCTGGCGACAAAGGCACGCCAAACGCATGGAACAACCGCAAGGCCGACATGGTCGCGCTCATCCGCCAAATGGATCTCGACGCCTTCGGCCTTCAGGAGGTCTGCCCCGGACAGGTCGACTACCTCACGAACTGCCTCCCTCAGTACGCCTTCATCGGCGAGCACCGCAACGCCGACCGCATCTCCGGCGAAGCTTCTCCCGTGTTCTACCGGAAAGACCGTTTCGACGCGCTCAAGTGCGGCACGTTCTGGCTTTCCGAGACGCCCGACGTGCCTGGGCTCAAAGGCTGGGGCGCGGCATGCCCGCGCGTATGCTCATGGATGTGGCTGAAGGACCGTCGCACAGGCAAGACCTTCTGCTTCGCCAACACCCACACAGACCACATCAGTGCGCTCGCGCGCAAGGAAGGCATGCTCCTCATCATAAAGCGTATGCGCGAGTTTGCGCCGCCCGGCACACCCGTTGTCTTCACGGGCGACCACAACTGCAGGGAAACCGAGGAGCCGGCCAAGGCCGTATCCCAACTGCTCAAGAACGCGCTCTACGTCAGCGAAACGCCCCCCACCGGCCCATGGCGCACGTTCACCGGCTGGCGGTGGCGCGAAAAGGAGTTCTCCACCGTCGATGCGCTCAAGCTCCCGCCAAACGTGCGCAACGCCCGCAAGGGCTCGCCCGACGCGGAAAAGGAGAAGAACGGCGGCTACGTGTGGGAGGACTGCGGCCCGCGCATCGACTACATCTACGTCTCCGACGGCATCAGGGTGAAGAGCTACGCCACGCGCGGCGATCCTCGCCCCGGCACGCGCCTCTATCCGTCTGACCACTTCCCGGTCACCGCCGTCATCGAGCTTTAACCCCCATCACACCGTCAGCGCACAGCCCCTCATCGCGTGGGGCCAGGCCCTGAATGGTTCAAGGTTAGAAGGTTGAAGGTTGAAAGGCGCGATGACATCAACGCGGGAAACGGGAGGGCGCGTGTCCCCACGCGCCGCTCCCACCCCCGCCGCAGGGTGCATGGTAGGGCCGCTTACGGCGTGGTGAACGTCACGTCGAGCGTGGCGGTGCCGCCTTCCGTCGTGACCTTCACGCTGCCGCTGGCGGGGCCCTCGGTGCGCACCGTGCCATC
>CAMPAA010000018.1 GCA_946631345.1 uncultured Verrucomicrobiota bacterium | reverse complement strand
CGCAGAAGGTGTTCTACGACGGGCAGATATACGACGCGTTCGAGCAGATGAAGAAGTTCGTGCGCATGGCGAAGAGGGAGCTGATCATCATTGACCCGTACTTCGCCGACAGCGTTCTGCCGCTCATCGCGCAGAAGCGTAAGGGCGTGCCGGTCGTCGTGGTGAAGAATTCACGGAACAAGATGCTTCATGCCGTCGACGTTGCGCAGTTCAACGCGCAGTACGCCAACTCGCTCACGGTCAAGGTCTCCGACAGGTTCCACGACCGCTTCCTCATCATCGACAAAACGACCTTGATTCACGTAGGCGCATCCCTCAACCACCTCGGCAAGAAGTGCTTCGCGTTCTCATCCCTCGACAAGTCCAACATACCCGACATTCTCGCCAAGCTGTGATCCGCCCTGCGCACTTGTGGCGCCAAAGCTCTGCGAAGGCGCATCATCGCGCCGCCTCTCCGCTCATGCCTTGAACCACCACGACAACGGCTTTGTCCTCTCCTTCCGGTTTGCCGAGCCGTCGCTTTAGCAGATTTAGGTTTAGTGGAACAGAACCACGAGACCCTTCTTGGGACCGAGTTCGGTGCGGGCGAGCGACCAGCCTTCGCCATAGATGCGGCGCTGGTGCGCGTTTGGATCGACGTTCGGCTTGACATCCCGGCCAATCGCCGTGCAGCCATCCGAAAGCCACATGTTGCTCATGTTGTGCTTCGCTGCGTCGTATTCGCTGCCGCCGCGCGAGGAGTAGTCGAATTCGTCTCCGGTGGTCGCGTTGTTGAATACCGTCCACCAGTTCCTGCCGTCGCACGAACCCTCAAGCAGGATCCGGCTCGGCCAGGTGGCACGGGTCGTGGCGTCGCCGCGGCTGAAGCCCTGAATGTCGAAGTGAGTGATTTCGACCGGTTCTCGAAGGTGCATCACCAGCGGAATCCACGTTGACCTGTCGGCGGGATCGGGCGGACACCCGACGCCATTGGAGTCGTACCAGAACATCCGCCACACGCTGCTGGTGATGGAAGTCGTTTTGAAGATATCGACGAACGACGCCTGGAACTCCTCCGCACCGCAACCGTCGGCGACGGGTATTTCAACCATCTTCCCGCTCGCCGACGGATCATAGCCTACTTCGCCGACGCCGATCTCGCCGGCGATGTAGGCGTTATGCCTGGCCACGGTAGGACTCGGGCCCAGAAGAGCCCGGAGGTGGCTGTTCTGGCGGATGCCGTCCCGGTCGAAGAGCCCGATCTGGCGGATGGCGAGCGTGTAGCTTTCGGGCGATGGAGAATTGCCGAGTTTCGCGAACGACATCCTGAACCACGAGAAGTACCGCTTGGCGACGCCAGTGGAGGACGACAGTTCGTAGCCGGTACCCGACGGACGCGTCTTGTTGCTGGAGCCAGTCGAGTTATCCGACATCCAAAGGTTGAAGGAGCCTCCTGAATACACAATTTCGGCCGACGTGTAAACGTCGATGTTGCTCCAGAGAATGTCCCAGTTCTCGCCGTCAAGCGAACCTTCCATCCTCATCCGCGTGACTGAATCAATACCGTAGTTCATGTGTCTCTGGATGTCGAATCGGCAGATGGGATTTGCGCTCGCGGGGAGATGCATGACAATGCGTATCCACGTCTGGGGGTTGCCCGGATTGGCGCTGACAATCTCATACGATTCTCCGCTTCGTTTCAGAAGCGAAACGTGCCAGGACGGGGATGACTGGTAATAATTCTCGTTGAAACTCGCCTCAAGACCGTCACTCGCATTTGATCCCGTCTGGTTTCCCACCGCGATATACATTCCCTCCATCGACTTGTCGTAATTGACCTGTCCGGGACCTGGAACAGCCAGATTGGACAGAAGATTCGTTGAATTGATGGCGTTGCAGCCGTCGATCGCCTGAAGAGTTCCGTTCTGGCGGATTCCATCGGCGTCGTAGAGACCGATCTGGCGGATCCGGACAGTTGCCTTGCCGCTTTTCGTGGCGGCAATCGACAGGCGGAACCACTTGTAGGGGACCTGCTGCGCGTTGATGTCTGCAGCGTTGCAGGCCGCAGCCATGAACGCCATCAGCAGCGCGACTGTTCCTGTAGCATTTTTGCGTGTATTCATGATTTATCTCCTGGTTTTAGCGTGTGAATAATCGGCTATTCCGGAAAGAACGGGCAGAGCGAGACGTAGTTGACGCCGAGCTCGCTGCCGTCGGGCGCGGCATCGTTCGAGACGCGCAGCTCGACCTCCGGCGCGGTCGCACGGAACACGATCTGCTCGTAGTTGACGAACGCGCCCGCGCGCGGACTGCGCTTGCGCGGCTTCGCGACATGCCGCCACGAAAGGTCCGTGTCGATGCGGGCTGACGCGCCGAGCGCGACGTCCAGCTCGATCCGCCGCGGCGCCGCGCGCCTGGCACGGAGATCCTTTGCGTCGAAAAGGCAAATCCGCAGGCAGTACTGACGCCCCGGAACGAGTCCTTTTACCGTCTGTGCGACCGAGGCGGTTTCGCCGGGCTTTTTCACGAGATACGCATAAGTGTCGCCCTGGCCGACGGCGTGGGAGCGGCGCCCCTCCACGGGATACGCGAGATCTCCCGCCTTGTCCGTGCGGACCTCCCCGGTCGCCGTCCAGCCCGCGAGCCCGTCCACGAAGTCATTGTTCGCAACGTGCCCGGGCAGGTAGCGGAAACCGAACTTCTCCGACAGCATGTCCGTGCGACCTTCCACGCAGTAGTGCCTGAGGAGCGCCATCGTCCAGCGGTGGATCTCGCGGTCGGCGTAGTAGCTGCCCCAGACGCCGGTTATCGGCATGTCCCGGAATATCGGGTCGTTGGCGATGAGGTTGAACTGGAGATCGAGGAAGTACTTGTAGTCGACTTCAGGGTGGTGCCAGACGGAGAGTACCGGAATCTGGGTGTAGTTGCCGAGGATGATCCCGGTGGACTTGTACGCTTCGGGGTAGATCGCCGCGACCTTGCGCATCGTGCCGGCTATGCGGTCGTCGAAATGCGCCTTGGCCCCGGCCTCTGTCGCCCTCGTCATGCAGTACGTCTCGCAGAGGATCCGTCCGCGGCCGCGCGAGGCGTTCGCGCAAGCGGAGAGAAACTCCTGGTCCACGCCGGGCGAGGAGGGTTTGGCGTTGACCCACGTGTACACGAGCTTGTCGCCCTCGTACCCGGCGTTGAACGCCTTGAGCCCGGCCGCGAAGTCCGCCAGTTTGTCGGGCTTGTCGAAGAACTCCTCGTCGCATGTGAGCCCGTCGAATTGCTCGCTGCGCAGGATCGGCGAGACGCGCAGGCGGCGGAGTACTTCGGCCGCATTGGTGGCCGACGACACGCCGATGCTCGCGAACCATTTACCGCCGCGGCGGCGGTAGGCCGCAGCCTCGTCCGCCTTGATCTCGCCTCCGTTCTGGGTGGTCGTCGCGGGGAAGACGTATTTCTCGCAGAACGACCAGCCGTAGGGGCCGTTCTCGGCGACGAAACTGTTTACGAACGACGTGTAGTTGAATATCTCCGCGATTTTCCTGACGAGGATTCTTCCGTCCTTCCCGCCGCGCGCACGCAAAACGTGGCGGCCCTCCGCAACACGGCGGAAAGTCTCGCCTCCGGGCGAATGGGAACCGATAATTTCCTCGCCGTCGATTTCAACCGCCGATCCCGCCTTTTGCAGCGCAACGAACACCCATGATTCGCCGGCAAGGGTGAATTCAAACGATGCGTCGTCGGATGGAACGTCCTCGGCGACGAGTTCGACAACCAGATTGTTGAGCCGCCGCCCGACGGGATACGTCGCCGGAGGCGCGTCCACCACGGAGAAACGGTATTCGTCCTTCAGTATCTCCTTGTTGTCGGTACGCCGCACCAACCGCACTTCCATCCTCCCGCTTTCCGCGCCGTCCGGCAGGGAAACGAGCGTCTCGTTCGCCGAGAGCGCGGTGCGGGTGAGCGCGTTGGATGCCGACAACACCACGTCAAAGTCGGATGCCGTGCCTTTGTCAGGGAGGCGTCCGTAGAAGCGGAAGGCGATTTCGCGACAATCGCGGGGAATGCGCGCTAGGAGCGGACGGACCGGCACGAGACGCGGGAGGCGCGTGTCGCCCGAGTTGGAGATGGCGAGCGAGCCCTCAAGCGCCGCCGGGCTCACCGCCTCGAACTTGACGTCGGCGATCTCAATCGTTCCGGTGTACTTGCTGGCGTAGAAGACGAACATGTAGTTGCTCTTCTGGCGCGAGTCGATCATCGTCACCTCGACAGACTGGGATGTCCAGTCCTGGTCGGGCTTGAAGCCCTTGAGCCCCGTCTCGCGCGTCCATTCGTCGCTCGTCACGGCGATTCCGTAGTTGGAGCAGCGGAAGTTCTTCGTGCGCACCTTCGCCGAGATGCGGTACTTCGCGCCGGGCACGAGGGTGAGGCCCGTCTGGCGGATGGCGAAGGTCTTCGGCTTGCCGGAGGAGTTGGCGAAGCCGAAGCTCGGCATGTCGCCGAGACAGCCCCATGGTTCGGCGCAGATTTCGCCCGGGTCGTCGTTGAAGCACACCCATCCGCCGGGGATCCGCGTCCCGTCGCAGTCGAGGCTGCCGTTCAGGATGATGTTCTCGCCCGGTTCGACACGGGCGTGGGCGGATCGAGAGCCGAAAATCAAGAATGAAATGAACGCCGCCGCGAGTCGCAGGAAGCCGCGTCCCTTGTTCATCTTCTTCAGTTTCATTTTGCACCCCTCCTTCTTCTTTCTTCGTTGCAAGTTGATGTTGCTAATTACGGACTGGTCTCCATCGCCGCAATCGCATCGCGCAGCACCCGGCGGAATTCGGCCTGCGTGCGCGGCAGATTTGGGCGAAACGCGAAGATCCTCTTCTCCACCAGTTCGCGCTGGCGCGCCGTGCGGGCCGTCTCGATGAACGATTCGCCCAGTTCAGTCCTTTCACCGGCATCCACCTTCCGGGCGATCTCCCGCACAACATCCCCGGCGAACGGAAGATACCACCCCGCCGCCACCTCGTATTGGTGCGAACGGCAGTAGGAGCACGAGGCGTTGTCAAGGAGGACCTTGTCGAAATCAGGCGCCGCGATCTTGTGCACTGCGGCCAGGCGGTCCAGCGATTCGCACATCGAGTAGTCGGTATGGAGCGCCAGCAGTTCGGTGGCGGCACGCACTAAGCGATGGTAGTCCTCCGCGTCGCGCTTCAGTTCATCGGCGGACACCTTGCCCGCGCACCAGTCCGAAAGGCGCATCAGCAGCCGGGTGCGCTCTGCAATTATCCGACGATCCAGCACCGTGCGGGCCAGGTCGACCACATCCCGTCTTGCGAAATCGTCCTTCGGCTCAATGGCAGACAGCTCCTTGAGGATGCGCGGAACGGATTCCAACAGCGCACAGTCTGCGGCGAGCCGGTCCGTGCGGCGGTATTGGAGCCCAAAGCGGAGCAAGTCCGAGCCCCAGTTCCCTCCCCATCCGGTCAGGTTGGAGATTGGAATCGTCTCGCGCCAGATGCGCTCGAACGCGGCGGCATCCGCGCCGTAGCGGTCGCGGCAAAACTGCGGCAGCAGAGCCTCGTGTGTCTGGCCCGGACGCCAGGCGTTCGCCGTGAAGTACCTGAGCAGCAGCGTATCGGTGTGACTCGACTCCGGCCACAGGATGTAGCCCTTGCAGAACGGGTCTGCCGCGGCGATCTTCTCGCGCTCCTCGATCAGGTCGTAGCGGGCGCGCGGATCGAGTCCGTTCTCGTAGGCGAGGAAGATGCCGAACGTGTAGGGGAACTTGCCTACGACGCCCCACTTGGTGAAGTTGTTGGACCTATCGGGCTGGAAATCGTCTATGCCGGGCGTGGCTTCCGCCTCGTAGTCCCAGATGATGGTGTTGGACGGATCGAGTTGCGGGAGGAGGGACTGGACCTCCTCGGGCATCCATCGGCAGTAGAAATCCCATCCCGCCAACAGGATCTTGGCGTCCGGATGGGCGGAGAGCGCCTTCGCGGTGATCTTCGCGAGCACGTCCTTCTTCATCTGCAGGTTTTTTCCGCGGTCTTTGAAGCACATCCGCTCGCCGAGTCCGATCGTGTGCAGGAGGTCGGGCTTGCCGTAGCCGGCATTGATGAAGGCCTCGGTGAGATGCCAGTAGTCGTCGAGCCACTCGCCCTGGAAGACGTCCCACACGAGACCGACCCGGTCGCGGTCGCTGTACGCTCCGTCGGAGTGGGGCAGGAACGGCGGGTTCTTCCGCTCTAGAAACGGCTCCGGCGTCAGGGAATACCAATGGGTCATGGTGCCGAAGTCGGTGGGGATCATGAGACCGCGCGCAAAGGCGTAGTCGGTGAAGAGCTTGCGCAGCTCGCCGCGGTACCTGAGTCCCCAGCCGGAAATGCGGTTTTGGTATTCCTGCAGGTGTCCATACGACGGCTCCGCCGGATCGGGATACGGTACAATGTCCGGGAACGCCTTCTGCCACGTGTCGTCCATGCCGATGCGGGGCATGAAGCAGTTGAGCCGGCGCTTGAGCATCCAGTCGATCTCCCGCTTCCAGTCCTCTGGACCCCAGTGCTCCGCCTGGAAGCGCGTGAGGCCGCGGTGCGCGAAGTAGCGGAGAGCCCGGTACTCGAAGCGCGCCTCCTCGCGCACGTCAAGGCCGGCGAGGTCGATCTTCTCCCGTTTCGGCACTCTGTCGCCGTCCCAGAACCAGCGGCATCCCGCGCGCCGCTCCAGCAGGTCGTACACGCCGTAGAGGACGCTGCGGTCGTTGGAACCCGTGATCTTCGCGCCGTTCCCATCAGAACAGATCGTGTAGGCATCGTTGCCGCTCTTCGAAACCGACGGCTCGACGGCAAAGGTCACGAGACCCTCCGGCACTTCGCGCCCGGTGGCAGCGCGATAGTATTTCGCAAACTCCGCACGAGCGATGTCTGAAACAGTCGCCGTCGGCTGCGCCGCCACGGCTACGAAGCATGCCGCTACACCTGTCAGCAGTGCGACTACATCCTTGATTGTCACGATTGCCTTACGTCCTGCGTTGACGTGGAGTAGCACCCCTCGCCTCGGTTTTGACAACGCGGCATCCCCCTCGTCAAACAGAACGTGCGGATTTCCCGCATACGACTTTCCTTGCATGACTTTTACTCTGTTAGTCCTGAGGAACTTTGCTTGGCGCATCATTTTGCTTGTTCCTTTCTTGTGCCATCAGACGTTAGTTCGGGTGTGCTGAGAAAAACACGACGGCGCGGCGACCTGAAAGGCCGCGCGCGCCGCGTTGTGCAAATGCAGTTATCAGCGGTTGTTACGCTATAATTGCCCCCCCCCCCCATTTTTCGGGCATTTTGCACATTTGCAGCGCATCCACCGCTCACGCACGCAAAGGCATGACCCTTTGCAGCGGGAATTCCCGCTGCGGCTTCAATTGCCAGATCTTTTCTCTCGGCTATCATGCTTGCTTTTCTTTCGCGTGACGGCGGGCAAACAAACTGTAGTCCACCCCTTTTCGCGCCATATTGTATCAAATGACGCAACGGATGGAAATATCTTTTCTAACAAGAAATCATGTCCATTATGACAATATCGCGGCATCGGGTTTAGCACGCAACTTCGCTGTCTGATATGCCTCGCGGCATGAGTAGAAAAGGAATGTTCAAGGAATTGGCGTGTCCCACCCACGCGCGGCAGGGAGATTATTGCATAGGTCCACTGAAAAAACTGGCCAATCCTTTTCTGACTGAGTTTACCCATTTTTTGACTGGGCCTGACCAATGTGCTGAAACGACGGCAGAAAGCACAGCAACCGCCCACGTTTCAAAAGTCCCCGACCTTTGTCATCCAATGGCAGCAGCCCCAACAGATCTTGACATCCCGGTTAAGATAAGCCGTACACCGCAGAACCGCTGCCAGACATCGTTACGCGCTTCAGCCCTCGCCGCTCCAACCTTCGGAGCGCCTCGCCGATGCCAGGGTAGAGACGAATCGCCGCCGGCTGGAGGTCGTTTGCGCCACGTCCGCAGTCCTCCATGCGGAACTCGCGGTATACTGCGGCCGTCGATGCGCATATCCCCGGCGCAAACACCTCAATATCTCCCGGTCCTGGCAGTGGGGATTGCTCGTCGGGCCGAAGACGGCGGACAATCTCCCCACGCCCTTCCATCAGCACGGGGCCGCCAAGGGTCAAAGCCGGCACATCGCTCCCTACGTCGGCGGCGATGGCGCACAGTTCACCCTCGGTAAGACCGAGGTTCCACAGCGTGTTCAGGCCATTCAATACGGCCGCTGCGTCCGCACTGCCGCCGCCTAGCCCAGCGCCGGCAGGTATCCGCTTCTCAACCATGATGCGAACTCCGCGCATGCAGCCCGTGGCGTTCCGCAGCGCGACTGCGGCCCGGTAGGCGAGGTTGTCGGCCTGCGGAACGTCCATCGCCGGCATATCGCACACGACGGCACCATTCTCGGCAGACAACGTTACGATATCGTGCATTGCTACCGGCAGCACGATGGACCGCAGCGCATGATAGCCATCAGGCCTCACACCCAGGATCTCAAGCGTCCAATTGACCTTCGCGTGCGCTTCGAGCGTCATATGGTGGCTCCGTTCACCTGCCGCACGGAACGAGAGCAAATCCGTCGGCGATTACCACGCCGTACGACTCTGCGGTCACTATCTTCAGCGTTGCACCCGGCGCAAGGTCGAGTTCTCCGACATCCAGCCACGAACCGCATCCGAGCGCCTGGTTGCATGAAACGCGCCGGACCTCACCGCCAGAGGATATCTCCAGCACCGTCTTCGATACGGTCGTCGCCGAATGGAGGTACGGCACGCGCTCCTTGAGCATGTAGCGCCCTCTCTCCTGCACCGGAAGCGGATACACCGCCGCGCCGACCGACGAACCGCGTTCGAGGTTGGCGCTCCAAGGCCCTCCGTGCGCACCCGGAAAATGCGAGCCGTTACCGATCTGCTCGCCGTTTGCAGGGTTGTGGAACTTCCAACCGTCGCCGAAGGTAACGCCGGGTGTTTCGTCGTCCACGATCAGCCAGTCGCGCGTAGCCGGATCTGGGTTCCCCGGGAAATCACCGCCGAGGCGACGCTGCAGCTCGCGCACAAGACCTTTCTCCCACACGCCTCGCGGGGATGTGCCATCGCGCATGCAGAGTGCCGCCGCCTCGCCAGCCGCGCAGCCGAGCTGCGCAAGCGTGTTTATAACGCGCGGTCCGCCAAGTCCCACATGTGTGCAGCTGAAGCATCGGCCTACCACGAACAGATTCGTGATGTTGCGCGAGTATATTGACCGGTACGGTATCCAGTAGCGTCCATAGTGAGGCTGGCGGCATGTGGTGAGGAAATCCACCCCGGGCTTGCAGTCGTCGTAGTGAAGATCAACGCTCCACGACCCTGCGGCGATGGCATCCTCGAACTGCCGCCTCTCCGTGACATCCTTCTCCGAGTATATCCAGTCGCCAAGCAGACGCCGAGATTCGCGCTTTCCGAGCAGGAACGGCAGCGTATCGATCACGAGACGGGAGTTGTGCGGGTCGCGCTTCGCGAGCGAGAACGCGCCGTATATCGCCAGCAGAAGGCGGTCGCGTATCGCCTCGCCCTCGGCAATCATGTCGCGGCGGATGCCGTACTCCCAGTTCCATTCGCCGCGCACCGCAGAGACGCCCTGCGCATGCGGCTCCGCCCAGGGAGCGGAGAACGGGATGTCGGTGTTCGCGGCGGCGCTTGTCCACATGAGCGATGCGCCAAGCGTATGGCCATCAGCCTTTTCAGGGGCGAACGACTCGCCATGCTCGCTGCGCGCCTCGCGGCCCATCCTCCAGTCGGCGCCGGCATGGTATCCGAGCCAGCCATCGCCCGTAGCGTCGCAGAAGAGCGGAGCGCGGAAGCGCACCACGCGGTTGCGCCGCCAGTCTAGCGCTTTCACGGCGACAATCCTGCCTTCCGACGTCTCCGCCGCGAACATACGCGTGCACAGATGCAGAGACAGCGTGCGCTCATCCTCGACAACTCTCATCCGGTGCGCATCGGAAAGGTACATGTTCGCGTCACGGTTCATGAACCAGCCACGCAGCTCGCGCACCAGCGGATAGCGCGCCTCGCCAGCCGACCATACGCGAATCTCGGAGGAGGCGTTGCCGCCAAGCACGGGACGATCCTGCACGAGCGCAACCTTCAGCCCGCGCCTCGCCGCTGCCACCGCTGCGCAAGTGCCTGGCACGCCGCCGCCGACCACGACGAAATCGGCGTCCACCGTCTCGACGGCAGGCGCATCGTCCAGAGTGAGCGCACCCTCCGGACGGACGCCGCCAAGCGCAAGCACCACGCCTGCGCAACGGCCGTCGAAACCGTCGCAATCGGAAAGCGCCAACCGTGCTGTGCCTCTTTCGAGCCAGATATCCCCGCCGTCCTCCCATGCCCACTCCGCCTGTGACATGCCGAAGGTCTTCGCGAGCGGCGTTCCGTTCACGCGCACCTTGAACGAGCCTGCACCGTCAACCCACTTCCTCGCACGCACCCACACGCGCCAGGCTCCGGACGACGGAATGTCGGCGACTGCCTTTGCGTCGGTCACACGGATGCCTCTGCCATGGGCCAGCAGATATGGCGACCCCATCACATCCATGAACTGCACATCCAGCTTCCATCCACCAGGATCGAAGCTCTGCGGATGCACATCCACCCGCGCGGGCGCAATGGCATCCACCCTGATGGCGAACGCAACGGCGCTAGCCGCCGCAACAAGCCTCAACACAACACGCGACATACGCATCCACCATGGATCCGTTACACCCCAAACGCCCGACGGGCGAACGAGTCGAGTTGACCGGTGAGAGCGAGGAAGTCGAGAGCCATGTAGCGGTCGCGCATGAAGACCGTCTTCTGCGCATCGGCGAGGGAGGCCGCAACGGTCGAACCAATCTCCTCCGGTGCAGCCGGGGCTCCGACCACGCGCAGCCGGCGTTCAATCTCAGCGGACGGCACAAGCTGCGCCTCGAGCCGCGCCCTGATCTCCGGCCAACGGGCCTTGAATCCCTCAAGCCGCTTACGCGTAGTCTCAAGATCGACGTACTTAGCGCGCACGGCCTTCACCCCCAGCTCCGGGAACTTGGTGCCGGCGAAGACGGATGCGCCTATGCGCTCCTGCTCTTCAAGCGGCTTCCAGTTCTTCAGGCACGCATCCACGTCCAGCTTCGTGTAATCGCAGGCGAGAATCTGCTCGTAGACGCGGCACATGAAAAGCGTGAACACGCCCACCTGTATGCCGTGCGGCACGATGTCGCCCTTGAACGTATGGTCTCGCATCTCCAGCAGGTGGCTGAAAAGGTGCTCCGCGCCGGATGCCGGACGCGAGCTCTGCATATCCTGCATGGCGAAGCCGCCGAGCATCAGCCCTTCCACGAAACGGGTGAGAGGTTCCGTCCTCATCGCCGCCACGCCCTCCGGGTCGCCTATCGCCTCCTTGAGCCCATCCTGTACGGTGTGCCACGACGAATCGTGCCATTCCGTTGCTCCAAGCTCGTAGGCGAGAATCCAGTCCGCGCCGGCAGGCACCTTCGCCATCAGGTCGGCGAAACCGCTCGCCGCCATCCACGCCGGTGCGGTGCGCATCACGTCAAGGTCGGCGAGTATTGCGCGCGGCGCTGGGCAAGCATACGTCTGCTTCGCGCCCTCCGGGCTGCGGATTGCCGCACCAAAGCTGGAGTAGCCGTCCACGCTTGCCGCCGTCGCGCATACCATGTACGGGATGCCGAGCTCTCCGGCAGCGAGCTTGGTGAGGTCGTTCACCACTCCGCTGCCCACGGCGACAGGCACGATCTTTCTACCGGACTTCTCCACACCTGCCGCTTTTATTGCTTCGCGCACCTCGGCGGCGTAATGGTAGTCTGCATGGAACGTCTTCCCGCCCGGCTCAAGCATGTATTCGCATACGTCTACGCCTGTCTCGCGCAGAAGCGCCTCCTCGCGCTCGCCAGCCGCCGCACGGGTGCGCGGATCGCAGACCACTATGGCGCGGTCTGCGTCCGGGAACTGCTCCCTGAACATCGCCGCAGACTGGGCAAGCACCCCATCGCCAATCACGCACGCCTTGGTGTCCGTCGCGCGCTCAAGCGCCTTTCCGATTCTATCCTGGCTTTTCATTGCGTCTCAGTAGTTCTCGGCCTCGAGCTGGAAGTACGACCTCTTGTGGAAGCACACCGGGCAGACCTCTGGCGCCTTTTCGCCCTCGACGATCGCGCCGCAGTTGCGGCACTGCCAGCGGTTCGGCCCCACGCGCTCCCACACCTCGCCGCTCTCGATGTTGGCGAGCAGCTTGCGGTAGCGCTCCTCGTGGTGCTTCTCCACCCCGGCCACGCCCTCGAACTGCTTGGCGATGGCCTCGAACCCCTCGGCGCGCGCCTCCTCGGCGAAGCGGCGGTACATCTCGGTCCACTCCTCGTGTTCCCCTGCGGCGGCAGCCGCAAGGTTCGCCTTCGTGTCGCCAATGCCGGAGAGGTGCTTCAGCCAGAGCTTAGCATGCTCCTTCTCGTTCAGCGCAGTCTCCTGGAAGAGGGCGGCTATCTGCTCGTAGCCCTCCTTCTTGGCGGCGGACGCGAAATAGTCGTACTTGTTGCGGGCCTGCGATTCACCGGCGAAGGCGAACGCGAGGTTCTTTTCGGTCTTGGATCCCTTGAGTTCCACGGCTGCACCCCCTCCCGGTCAGGCTTCCTCGAACTGATCCTTGCCCACGCCACACACCGGGCAGGTCCAGTCGTCCGGCAGTTCCTCGAAAGGAACGTTGTTGTTCTCGGCGGGATCGTACACGTACCCGCAAATCTTGCATACGTACTTTTTCATCTCTGTCTCCTTTTCAGTTCGGTTCCTCTCATTAGGAACGGCAGGGAAAGATATCAATTTCCGCCGCCAAGGTCAAGCACATTCTGCGTGGGGCGAACCGTGAATCCGGCGCAGCATCCGGCAGGCGACGACCGCCGCGCCGAACCCGTTGTCGATGTTTACAACGCTCACGCCCTCAGCGCAGGAGTTGAGCATCGCAAGCGCCGCCGCAACTCCGCCAGCTCCCGCACCGTAGCCGACGGATGTCGGCACAGCGACGACCGGCACTGTGACCAGGCCCGATACGACGCTCGGCAGGGCACCTTCCATTCCGGCAACGGCAACCACCACGTCCGCCTTGCGCACATCATCTATGACGCCAAGCAGACGGTGAAGCCCAGCCACGCCAACATCGAAGTAGCGCGCGACCCTTCCTCCGAAGAACTCGATCGTCCCCGCGCACTCCTCAGCCACGGGGATATCCGCCGTTCCGCCGGTGAGCACCGCAACGCTCCCCCTCAGCTTCGTCCGCGCCGCGCCTGCCATCAGCAGTCGCCCCTCTGGGCGGTATTCCACATTTACTCCGGCCATCTTTGCCACGGCCGCCTGATCCAGCGTAGCGCGTGTGGCAAGCACCGGCTGCCCTTTTTCGGAGAACGCCGCAAATATCGCCGCCAGCTGTTCTGGCGTCTTGCCCGGTCCAAACACCGTTTCGCCGAACCCAGTTCGGGCACGGCGCGCAAAATCCAGCCGGGCAAATGGCGATTTAGCCTTGCCAATCTTTCCTGATGACCTTCTCATGGCTACTAATTATAGCACAAAGCACCCTCCGCCGAAGGCAATTCAGCCCATGTCGACAGAAGCCGCAAGACTGCGGCGAAGCTTTCCCGCGAAGCGGCCTCTGGAGAGCAACGCGGCGGCGAGCACGAGCATGAGGCCCGGTGCCAGAAATATGCCGAACCGCTCGGTTGCGCGCAACTCCTCCTCCTCGGCCTGCTCCTGGGCGGCCACCTGCCGGAGGAAACGCCGGTATATCGCCCCCAGCGTAGTTTCCGCAGTGCCGGCGGTGGCCAAGGGAACGTATCGTCCGCCCGATTCCACCGCAATCTTGCGCAGCGCATCCTCCTCAAGCCGCACCTTCACCGGCTGCCCCTTGAACATCTGCACTCCCTTGCCGGAGGAATCAGGGATGGTTGATTCGCGGCTGGGGTCGCCAAGGCCAACGGTAAAGATCGGTATGCCGCGCTTCTTAGCCGCATGCGCGTAGGCGAACGCGTTGTTGCGCAGATCGCCGCCGTCGGATACGAGAATTATCGCGTTATGGTCGTCCATCGCAGGATCGAGGGCCTGGAGCGCGGTGCGGATAGCGGCGCCAAGGTCGGTCTCGCCGCGCGGCGCGGAATCCGGCGTGGCAGACTCCAGGGCGGCGCGCAGAAACGCACGGTCTGTCGTGAGCGGGCACAGCAACGCACCCTTCTGCCGGAACGCCACGAGCGCGCACCTGTCGCCTTCAAGCGAATCCACGAGATCGGCTATGTCCGCCTTGGCACGCTCCAAACGGTTCGGGCGGACATCGTCCGCCAGCATCGAGCGGCTCACGTCAAGCGCGACCACCACATTGCGGCTCTTGGCAGCCACCACCTGGGTGCTGTGGCCCCATTGCGGACGCGCCGCAGCAAAAAGGCACAGAGCCAGCCCGGATAGCAGCAGGATCGCCTGCACGAGAAACGTCTTTGGCCGGTTTGGCAGTAGCCTGCGCTGGAGCGATGGCGCAACGATCGCGCGAAGCCTGGTTTCTGAGCGCGCGCGCAGAAACGTCCAGAACGCTCCGGCTACCGGCACGAGAAGGACGAGAACGAGCATCCAGGGATGGACGAAACGCATTACGCAAGCCTCCTTGACGCCATCATCTGGAGCGAAACCGCAGCCAGCACAAGCGCCGCCCCGGCGAACAGGAACGGCGGGAAATATTCGCGATACCGCTGGAACACCGTGCGGTCGAGCGTTGTCTTCTCAAGCGAATCGATCTCCTCAAGCGCCGTTCTCAGCCCCTTCGCGTCACGCACGCCGAAGTAACGCGCGCCGGTCTTCTTGGCGATGGACTTCAGCTGAGACTCGTCGAAGGACATGTTGGCGTACTGCACAGACGTGCGGCCGAACATGTCCTTGGCGCGAAACGGAGTGCGGGCGGAATGAGTGCCGACGCCTATCGTGTACACGCGGATGCCCAGCTTGGCCGCCGCCGCCGCGGCATCGTCAGGATCGACCGCGCCGGTGTTCGACACGCCGTCGGAAAGGAGGATCACGATGCGCGATTTCGTCTCGGCGTTCTTCAGGCGCGCAAGCGCCGTCGCAAGTCCGTCGCCGACCGCCGTCATCGTCTCGTCCGGATCGACGATGTTGCCGTTGGCGTCAAAGCTCATCGCCGGGACCTCCACGCCTTTAAGCACGTGCAGCAGCGCATCATGGTCCGCAGTGAGCGGTGCGCGGGATGATGCGTATCCGCCGAAGGTGATCAGACCGATCAGGTCATCGGGCCTGGCCTCCACGAACTTGGCGAACAGCTCCTTCACAACGTCGAGACGAGTCCTCGCCTCATCCAGGTTGCGCACGTTGGTTGGCGAAAGGTCCAGCGCCTCCATCGAGCCGGATACGTCCACCGTCATGGCGATCGCGATGGCCTCAACGTTGCGGCTCTCGCGGTTCAGCGCCTTGCGCGGACGGGCGCACGCCACCATGAGCAGCGCCGCGCCTGCGAGGAAGATGAACGGGGTGAGGTTGGCGAGCCTCGCGCGCCAGCCTGCGGTTCTCGGGGGGAGCCGCCGTACCGGCGCGAACTTTACGCCGCTGCGACGGCCGCGGCGCAGCATCCTCCATGCCGCAGCTCCGAGCGGAAGCGCCAGCAGGAACGCATATGGACAAGCGAAACTCATGACGCCCGGCGCCCCGCTCCCGCCACCTGCCTGCTATCTGCGGTAAGGTATCCCTTCGCCTTGTCCGTGGCGGAGTCGGCCATCTCCGGCGTGGCCTCCACACCAGCGAACTTCACCATGTCGGCGGATTCAAGGAACTGCTTCAGCTCGGCGATCGCCTCACGCGTAAATGCCGGATTCTCCGAAGCCGCGCGGAGGAACTCGTCCGTGGTGAGGTTGGGCGCTCGCACGTCATGGCGGCGCTGGATATAGCGGCGCACTACCATCGTCAGCTCCACGTAGAAGTCCTTGTAGCGCCCGCGCCCGGGCAACCCCTTCTTCAGCAGGCGATCAAGCTCCAGCATCGCGCGCTCGATCGGGCTCATCCGGTGCTCTCTGACCTTCTGCATGATCTTCTTCACCGTCCACCAGATGCCAACGATTACCGCCGCCAGCGCCAGCAGCGCCAACGCACAGGTGCGCACCAGCTTCCAGGAAAGCGGCGGCATATCCTTCTTTGGGTCCACCTCGATGCCACCGGTCACCGGTTCACGGGCATCCGGCCCGTCGAAATAGACCGGCGCCGTGTAGAAGTCGGCGATCACGAACGGCGCGAGCTTGTACACCTTCTCGCACGGCTTCGGCACAAGCCTCCAGCTGGAGACGTATGTGGTGGAACCGTCTTCCCCAACAACCGGCTCATCCGAGAAATCCTCGGCCACCGAGAATCCGCGAAAGCGGTCGCGCAGATCGGGCATGGTCAGCGTCCGCCCTGCGGGAACGGTCGCCTTCACCGTTACCTCGAAGTCGCGGGCTACATCCACCCGATCGGGCGAGGCCGAGATGACGAGCGTGACGCCGTTTTTCGACAGGTCGGCCGAAACCGCCCCAAAGGCGGGTACCGCACAGCATGCCACGAGCACCGCCGGCGCGCCAAGCCAACGGTACAGCCCTGCACATTCCTCTAATATGCCGCTCAAAAACATTGACGTCAATTATACCACAATTCCGCCGCCTTACCGATATCGGCGGCAATCTGCTCACGCAACATCTCCTGCGATGCGAACATCCGCTCATGGCGGATGAACGAGAGGAATTCCACGCGAAGCCGCGTCGGCGCGGCTTGCGCGCCGTCCAGAGCACTCCCGTCGAGCAGATGCACCTCCAGAACAGGCGCCGCCCACGCTTTTCGGCCCATCGTAGGGGCAACGCCATAGTTGGCCACGCCATGGCCTAACGACGTATCCACCGCGTACACGCCTGGCATCAGCGGCGGTGCCACTGTAAGATTTAGCGTGGGCGCTCCGAGCAGACGCCCGACGCCCTTTCCGCGGACGACCGTTCCAGACACGGAGAAAGGCCGCCCCAACATAGCGTTGGCATCCGCCAAGGCCCCTTCGGATAGCGCAGCGCGTATGCGCGTGGAGGATACGCGTTCGCCACCGTATTTCGCGTAGCGGCACACCTTAACGTCAAACCCCATTGCGCGCAGCATAGCCGGGGTCCCCTCGCCATTCCGCCCGAAACGCCAGTTTGCACCGCAGTGTATGCGCTCAATCGCGGGATATTCGCGCCGCAGAAAGTCAGCGAAGCCTTCAGGCCGCATCTCGGCGAACCCGCGTGTGAACCTGACTGCACGCACATCGCGCGGCCCCCTGGCGCCGGCGCGCTCAAGGCAGGCGAGGCGATCGTCCACGTCCATCAGCATGGAAGGCGCATGCGATGGGTCCAGCACCGAAAGCGGATGGTTCATGAACGTCAGCACGGCGTTGGCTCCGGCAAGTATCTTCCGATGGCCCAGATGGACTCCATCAAAGAACCCGACGGCCAACCTTACGCCTCCGGCCACGGACGCACTACGCGGCGTCCTCATTTTGCACAACCTCTCTTCATGCCCGCTATTATACCATCATCGCGCTATTCTGTCGCAGACGGCCCGCCCCATAGCAGCGGTCGATACGGCGGAGCCGCTTCCGGCAATGTCTGCGGTGCGGAAACCGTCATCCAACGCCTGCCCGACGGCACGCTCCACTGCATCGGCCTCTGCTGACAGCCCAAACGTGTGACGCAGCATCATCGCGACGGAGAGAATGGTCGCCAGAGGGTTCGACACCCCCTTGCCTGCAATGTCGGGCGCGCTGCCGTGGATGGGCTCGTACATGCCGAATCCGTCCGCGCGCATCGATGCCGAAGGAAGCATCCCGATTGATCCAGTTATCTGCGATGCCTCGTCCGAGAGTATGTCGCCAAACATGTTCTCGGTCAGCAACACGTCAAACTGCGCTGGCGCACGCACCAGCTGCATCGCCGCATTGTCCACATACATATGATTCAGCTCCACCTCAGGGTAGTCGTGCGCGACGGCATCCACAATCTCGCGCCAGAGTCTGGAAGTCTCCAGCACGTTGGCCTTGTCAACGCTCGTCACTTTTCGACGCCGTCCCATTGCGCCATCAAACGCCATCCTCGCGATGCGCTCCACCTCCGCCGCCGAGTACGCCATAACGTCTGTTGCAGCGCGTCCGTCGGCGGAACGCCGATGCTCTCCGAAATAGATTCCACCGGTCAGTTCGCGCACAACAAGCAGGTCGATGCCGGATGCCGTATGGGTCTCCTTCAGCGGACTGCACCCTTCGAGCGCTTTCCACACCTTTGCCGGCCGTAGATTGCAGAAGAGCCCAAGCCCCGCACGCAGACCGAGTAACGCGCGTTCGGGGCGCTCTGCGCCAGGCAATCCATCCCATCTCGGGCCGCCAACCGCGCCAAGCAGAACGGCGTCCGCAGAACGGCACGCCTCCAGAGTCTCGTCCGGCAGGCATTGGCCAAACACATCGTACGCACATCCGCCGGCAAGCCTCCTGTCCAGCGACAGCAGATGGCCGAACCGCTTGCATACGGTCTCCATGACCTTCAGCGCCTCAGTGACGATCTCAGGCCCTATTCCGTCTCCGGCTACAACAGCGATCCGCAGTTTCATTGGCGACCTCCCTTCATGTATTCGGCAAGACCCCCTGCCGCAATCAGCTCCTGCATGAACGGCGGGAACGGTTCGGCGCGGAACGTCCGCCCAGAGGTCTCATCCATTATCGTCCCCTCGTTAAGATCGATGGCAATCACGTCGCCAGCCCCGATTCCGGCCGCCGCCTCCGGACATTCCAGTATAGGCAGGCCGATGTTGAGCGCGTTGCGGTAGAAGATGCGTGCGAACGTCGACGCGACAACGCAGGCCACGCCGCTTGCCTTGATCGCGAGCGGGGCGTGTTCGCGCGAACTCCCGCACCCAAAGTTGCGTCCGGCCACCATAATGTCGCCGGCACGCACAGCCGATGCGAAGCTCGAGTCGATATCCTCCATGCAGTGCCGTGCCAGTTCGCTTGCGTCAGACGTGTTAAGGTACCGCGCCGGAATGATGACGTCGGTGTCGACGTTATCGCCGTACTTGAATGTCTTTCCTCTGATTTTCATGTTCCTTCCTCCATCACTGATTCAGGCGAGGTGATTCTGCCGGCAATGGCGCTGGCCGCCGCAACCGCTGGCGACGCGAGATATATTTCGCTCTCAACATGTCCCATGCGACCCACGAAGTTGCGGTTCGTGGTGGCCACAGCACGTTCCCCTTTCGCAAGTATCCCCATATGCCCGCCAAGGCACGGGCCGCACGTAGGCGGCGAAACCACGCACCCCGCCTCTGCGAAAGTCCGCAGATAGCCGCGTTCAAGCGCTTCAATCCATATGCGTTGCGTGGCTGGAATCACGATGCAACGTACGTGCGGCGCGATCACACGCCCGTCGAGTATCTCTGCGGCTATGCGCAGATCGGAGAGGCGTCCGTTCGTGCAGCTACCTATCACCACCTGGTCTACAGGTATGTTGCCCACCTCGTCGATGGTGCGGGTGTTCTCCGGCAGATGCGGAAACGCAACCGTAGGCCGCAGCAGTGAAAGATCGATGCTGACCGTGCGAGCGTATCCGGCGCCGGGGTCGGCCTCGTATACCGTCGGCGTACGGGCTCCATGCTCCCGAAGATAGCCGAGACACGTCTGATCCACAGGGAATATGCCGTTCTTCGCACCAGCCTCGATCGCCATGTTTGCCACAGTGAAGCGGTCGTCCATCGTTAGCGCGGACACCCCCGGCCCTGTGAACTCAAGCGACTGGTAGCGGGCTCCGTCTACGCCGATCAGTCCGATGAGGTGAAGTATTAGGTCTTTGCCGCTCACATGGCGACGGAAACTCCCGATGAGCTCCACGCGGATCGCCTCCGGCACGCGGAACCACGTGCGCCCCGTCGCCATGCCACATGCCATGTCGGTCGAACCGATGCCGGTGGAGAACGCGCCGATTGCGCCGTATGTGCATGTATGGCTGTCCGCACCAATTACAAGATCCCCTGCTGTCACAAGCCCCTTCTCTGGGATGAGAGCATGCTCCACGCCGCAGTCGTGGCCTACCTCGAAATAGTTGACCACCCCCTGCTCGCGCGCGAACCTCCTCATGCATGCGCACTGCGTCGCCGCCTTTATGTCCTTGTTCGGGGTGAAATGGTCTGGAACGAGCGCGACCTTCTCGCGGTCGAACACCTCCGCGCGCCCGAACTTCGGGAACTCCCCGATCGCGACGGGCGCTGTGATGTCGTTTCCGAGCACCAGGTCGAGCTTCGCCATGACAAGCTCGCCCGCATGCACCTCGCGCTTTCCGGCGTGCGCCGCCAGTATCTTCTGGCTCATTGTCATCGTCGCCATGTCACACCTCCAGCATCTGGTTCACGGCGTTCAACAGCGCCAGTATGCTTCCCTTGATGATATCCGTGGAAACGCCCCTTCCGCGGTAGGAGCCGCGTTTGTCGGATATCTTCACAAACACCTCGCCCAACGCATCGCGTCTCTCGGTCACCGCCTCTATGCGGTAGTCCTCAAGCGTGAAGCGCCGGCGTATGATCTTCTCAACCGCCCTGAACGCCGCATAGATGGGACCAGAACCCAACGCCGCCTCCTGCCGCGCCTTCCCGTTGCGCACGAGCGTCACCTGCGCCGTCGCGCTCATGTGATTGCCGCTGTTCACCACAAACGTGTCCAGCCGCCATTCGCGCTCAGGATGCTTCCTGGCAGACATCTTGGACTCCACCAGCGCCACGAGGTCGCGATCCAGTATCGTCTTCTTGCGGTCGGCCAGAGCCTTGAAGTCCGCGAACAGCTCATCCACACGCGTCTCATCCAGTTCATATCCAAGGGTTTTTATCCGCTCCTCGAAGGCGTGCTTGCCGGAATGCTTGCCGAGCACGAGTTCTGTGTTCTTCACCCCGACCGATGCCGGCGTCATGATCTCGTATGTCCTGGCGTCGTTCATCACCCCATGCTGGTGTATGCCCGATTCGTGCGCAAACGCATTTGCGCCTACGATCGCCTTCGACGGGAATATCTTCACTCCCGTGACAGACGAGAGCAGCCGTGCAGTGCGGCCGATCTCCTCGGTCTGAATGCCGTGCGACAAACCGTAGTAGTCGCTGCGCGTTCGCAGGCCCATCACGATTTCCTCCAGCGCTGCATTGCCGGCACGCTCACCGATTCCGCAAACGGTGCACTCCACCTGCCGTGCCCCGGCGAGAACCCCGGCGAGGGAATTTGCTACGGCAAGCCCGAGATCGTCGTGTACATGCATGGATATGACGGCGCGGTCGATGTTCGGCACACGGCGGCGCACATCGCCAACCATCTGTGCGATCTCCTGCGGTGTGGCGTAGCCCACGGTATCGGGCAGGTTCACAACCGACGCGCCGCTCGATATTGCCGCCTCAACCACCGCGCAGAGGAAATCGGGATCGGTGCGCGTGGCGTCCTCGGCGGAGAACTCGACCTCTGCACATTTCCTCCGGGCGTATGCGACCATCTCGCGCACCTGCTCAAGCGCACGTTCGCGCGTGATGCGCAGCTTGCATTTCAGATGGAGGTCGCTTGTTGCCAGAAACGTGTGGATGCGTGGATGCGCAGCCCCGCCAACCGCCTCGGCAGATGCATCTATGTCTCGCCTGAGCGCCCGGGACAGCGAGCACACCGCACAACCCTTCACCGTGTTGGCGATCTGCCGCACACTCTCGAAGTCTCCTGGCGATGCAGCGGCGAACCCTGCCTCGATCGCGTCCACCCCAAGCCGCTCAAGCTGCTTGGCCATGCGCACCTTCTCGTCAAGCGTCATGGAATAGCCTGGCGCTTGCTCGCCATCTCGCAAGGTCGTGTCGAAGAACTTTACTCTGTCATCTTTCATGCTGTGGATTCCTTGTATGCGAAACGGTCCCGCTCTCCTTAGAGCGGGACCGCCTTTTGCTTGGAACTTTCCTTGGATTTACTTTGTTCAAGCGTACGCGAACCCGCCCCGGACCGTAAGGCCAAGGTTAAGAAGTCGCGCAAACTCAAGCATTCCGTTCATTTATTTGTTCCTGATGGGCGCGTATTGTACCACAACCCCGCCCAAAAGGCAATCGAACCTACGGCCGGCATCCCCCCCCCCGCCGTCACACGCGCAATTAGCATGAAAAAACATGCCACCTGCCACGTTGCTGCGTGAACATCATCCATGCGCAGCCAGTTGCCTTGCAGCGAGTCACCCTACGATGAAGCGCCCTACGAACGGGATGCGCCGCAGCAGGACACCAGCCGCCGACGCAAGGACATATGACGTCACGGCGGAGACAACCATAGTCGGAGCCGGCGAGAGACGCTGCCGGAACCAGGCGACTACGGGAACGAGGATGAGCATGTGCAGAAGGTACGTTCCGTAGCTGGCCTCGGAGAGCGGACGCACGATGCGCCGGTAGAATCCTCCCGAAAAATCGAGCTTCCGGATCAACAGAAAGTAGGCGATCGCCATGAGAGCGACACCGAATCCGCAAAACTCCCAACTCGTCTCCAGATCCACCGCAAAGGCATAAGGACGCAGAACGGGGTATCCCTGCGCGTCGGGGATGCGGAAGTAGAAGAAGCCCCACACGATCGCCATGCCGACAACCCACAAGGGCGTTGCAAGCGAAAGCGTCTTGCGCCAGTCCAGCTGCGGAACGAACTTGCGGAAATAGAACCCAAGGAGCATGTAGCCGGAAAAACCGCTTATGTAATAGAACGCGCCATAGCGGTTCCACGGTGCTTCGCCCCAGAGGAAGGGAGTCGGGCCGAATTCCGGCGCACCGAACTTCGCACGCCAGAAAAGGCGGACGAACGGGAATAGCGTGGTGGCCAGCCAAAGCAGCAGCCAGCCGCGCACCTCGCGTTCCGACGCCTTCTCCGCCCATGGCGAGAGAAGCGGCATGAGGAGATACAGCCCCATGAGCATATACACGAACCAGAGATGCCCGCCCGCAAACGGGAAATTGAACGGCAGTTTGGCCCAGTCCCCCCACACGGCGGTGTAGACACACATCCACACGGCGTAAGGGATAAAGATGCGCACCAGGCGCCGCTTGAAGAACTCTCCCGTAGGGCGCGTCACCGGGAACAGGAGATAGCTTGACGCCATGACGAACAAAGGCACACAGCAACGTACAAAGGAGTCGAGCCATGACGCCCAGAACGCGGCATTCTTCGACTGGAAGAACGTGTTGCCGTCGGCATCGAAATAGAACGGCTCGCACGTGTGAACGAGCATCACCATGAAACAGGCGATTATCCTGA
>CAMPAA010000017.1 GCA_946631345.1 uncultured Verrucomicrobiota bacterium | reverse complement strand
ATAGAAACGCAATCTTCAATCCGTACGACTGATGGATTTCTATGGAATAGAAAAGCGAACTTCGTTCCGTACGAAACAACCGTTTCTATTCCATAGAAATTCATGTGCCTATCTGGGCCTCATGTGAAGGCGAGCCGCAGCAAAGCGTGGGCGCCGCCGCTTTTCCGGGGAGTTTCGCAATTCCGCCTACACAAAACCCCGCCGCTTAAGGCAATCTGCAGGAATGTCTACGATGCCCGGGCAAAAAACCGCTTCACGAATTCATCGTCGGTCGAATCGCGAAGCGCCGCCGGGGAGCCAAGCGCGATCATGCCATGCCGCGCCTTGTCGAACATGGCACAGCGGTCCGCGATCTTGAATATGCTCGGCAGTTCGTGGGTCACGACCACGAACGTCGTGCCGCGTTCCCTCCTGATCTGGAGAATCAGGTCATCCAGCGCGCTGGAGGTGATTGGGTCGAGTCCTGCGCTCGGCTCGTCCAGAAAGATGATCTCCGGGTCTAGCGCAAGCGCCCGCGCGATCGCCACGCGCTTCTTCATGCCGCCTGAAATCTCGGCCGGCATCTTCTCCGCCGCATCCGCGAGGCCGACCTGCGCGAGCAGCCCTTTCGCCTTCTCGATGCGAGCCTTTCGCCCAAGCTTCGTGAACTCCTCCAACGGAAGCATCACGTTCTGCAGACAGGTCATGCTTCCGAACAGCGCGCCGCTCTGGTACATCACGCCAATGCGGCTGAGTATCCTGGGCCTGTTCCGCCTGTTCATCTCCATGCCCAGCACCCGCAGCGAACCGCCAAGCACGGGGTTTAGCCCGATCATGTGGCGCATCACGGTAGATTTTCCGCAGCCAGACCCTCCAAGCAGCACAAACACCTCGCCGGCCTCGACGGAAAAGGTGACGTCGCCAAGAATCTCAACGCCAGGATACCCTGCGCTCACGTGTTCAAGCTCTATGACCTTGCGACCGTCCACGGCAATCACACCCCCAGAATGTAGCAGATCACGGCAAGCAGTCCGTCTGTCACGGCGATCGCCACGATGCCGCCCACAACCGCGTTCGTGGCCGCGACGCCCACGCCGTCCGCCGTGTTCTTCGTGCGCATCCCCGCCGCGCATCCGATGAATCCCACCAACAGGCCGAACAGCGCCCCCTTCGCCAGCCCAAACGCTATCATGAAGAGGGACGAGGACGAAATGACGTGCTTCCAGAACACGCTTGCCGGCACATCCATGATCTGAAGCACTATGCAGCCGCCAATCAGCCCGGCAAGCTCCGCGAATACCGTGAGCACCGGCATCACCGCAGCGGCGGCAACCATGCGCGGCAGCACGAGGAACCTCACCGGCGGCAGCCCCATGGTGGTGAGCGCGTCCAGCTCCTCGTCCACCTTCATCGTGCCGATCTCCGCCGCAAATGCGCTGCCTGAGCGTCCGGCGAGTATGATGGCGGTGACGAGGGGCCCAAGCTCCCGGAAAAGGCCGATGGCGATGAGATCCGCCACGTACACCTCCACCCCGAACATCTTCAGGCTCGCCGCCGACTCGAAGGCGAGTATCAGCCCAAGAAGCAGCCCTATCAGGGAGCATATCGGCAGGCCGTCAAAGCCGGCGCGCTCAAAAGCCAGCGCGCAGTCCCCAAACCTGAACTGCCGCGGCTTCGCGAGCATGGCCAATCCGCGCACCACGGTCTCGCCGAGGAGCGCGCAGCTTTCGCGCACAGCCCGTGCGTGTTCGCAGGCGAGCCGCCCGACGTTATAGGCCAACCCTCTTTTCATCTGCTCCGTATTCCGGCACGAGAGACTTCAAGGCCGCGAGGTACGCCTCGGCATCCTCCATGCGCCCATCCTTGGCCGCCTGCCTTATGATGGCCTCCATGCGGGCGACAACGCCCTTGACCATTGCGGACCTGCCCTCATCATCAACCTTGTCGATATCGCCGCGCGCCGCCGCCAGCCGCTTGTCGGTCCTGGACAGAGGCTTTTTCGGCGCAGCCGGCACGCCCTCGCGCAGAATCCGGCGGCGGGCAGCCTCCTCCTCGGCGTACTGGGCATCCCTCTTCGCCAACTCCGCAAGCTCCGCCTCGCGGGCGGCTTCGTTCTGCGCGATCAGCTGCTGGAGCGTCTTGTTCGGGCGCGTCTCCTCCTCACGGCGACGCAACTCCTCCTGAAGCAGACGTACCTCTGCGAGCTTCGCCGCGTAGTCGGCCTTCTGGAGCGCCAGCACGTTGCTGGCGGCAAGGGTCTTCTGCAGGTCGATTTCGACGAGATGCGCGGCGGCGAGGGCCGTCTGGAGCTCGGCCTGGCGGGCGGCGTTAGTCGCGGACGCATGTTCCGCAAGCGCCAGCGCCGCCGCCTTTTTGGCCTCGGCGGTCTTGCGCTCGGCCTCGGCGCGGCGGGCGTTATCGGCGGCGGCCTTGGCGAGAGCCTCGGCCGCCTTGACCTCGGCCGCCTTCACCTTGGCAAGCTCCTTCGCCTCCGCCTCCGCCGCAAGCTGCTTCTGCCGCTCGTCCTTCGCCGCCTCCGCCTTGGACTTTGCGGCGGCGGCATCGTCCTTCGCCTTTTTCGCATCGGCCTCGGCCTTCTTCTTCGCCGCCTCCGCCTTCTTCTGCGAAGCCTCGGCCTTCCGGGCCTGAATCTCAAGCTCCTGGTTCTTCAGCTCGTTGCGCCTGACCGCAGTGTAGGCGGCTCCGCCGACCACAATCAGCGCCACAAGGACGATCACCACGTTCTTCATATCCGCGTTCCTCCCTTCACTCCACCTTGACCGGCATGCTGCCGACCTTCTTAACGGTGGCCGCGCCGTAGCCGACGCCACCGACGACCACGCCCGTCACCTTGGCCGAATACTTCTTCGACTTGCCGGCATCCGTCACGGCGAACACCTTGAAGCTCCCTGTGAACCTACCTGTCTTCGCGGTGTATTTCAACTTCAGTCCGGCAGGGTTTCCGTAGTCCTTGCCGTCCTGCACATACCACCCGTCATCCTTCGAGAACTTCACGCCATCAGCCTTCGGAAGCCTCCACAGGCCGCTGGACGCGTCGATGGCCGTGCCGTCCGGGGAGAAGCCCGAATCAGCTCCATCTAAATCGAAGAAATCCTCCATCTGGAACGTCGCCTCCGGCGATACGGCGGTCGCTCCAGCCTCCCCCACGACAGGTGTGCCGAACGCCGCAGCGAAACCGCCGCCGCTGCGCCTTGAGGCATCCCATCCTGAAAGTCCTGCCACCTCCACCACGCTCTCGCTGGCATCGTCCGCCCAGGTGAACCACAGCGCGAACGCGAAGCCTCCCGTCTTGCCGGAATACAGCGGCACGACAACGGGCAGGCAGCAGCAGTTCTCGCCAACCACAAGGGTCGCGCTTGCCGAAACCTTTGTGCCGTCTGCCATAACACCCTTGACCTTCGCCTTCCCCTTCGCGCCGATCGTCGCGGTGAGCGTGCTGTAGCCTGCGGCAAACGCCGCGCCGTCGCCCTCCGAAGAGTCCGTGGGCAGCACGACATTCCAGCTCGCCTGGGCGTTTGCAAGAGCCGCCCGCACGACGGCCTTGGCGGAGTCGGAACCGGCGGAATACCTGTCCCGCGCCGCTATGATCTCGTAGCTTGCGTCCTCCATGGAATACGCGCCTGTCATGCCGAACTGGGAGAACTCAAGCTCCAGCGAAAGCCCCTTCTTCTCGTTCTCGGCCTCCGCCGTTCCGTCTGCGCCAACCGTACCGGAAAGAGACACCTTCTTCGCCCCCAGCACCTTCATGGTCGCGGTGAACGCCGCATTGGTCTCGCCGGACGAATTGGCCTTTCCTTTCTTGACCTTCACCTGGACCGTCCCCGCGACGGCGCCATCGCACACCAGCAGCCCATCGAACGTGGCGGCCGAAAATGCGAAACCGCTGTCGTCGGAGTAGAACGGCGACAGCGCATCGACCGTCCCGCGCGTGCCGGCTCCGGAGGTATCGCCGTCCCAATGGGCGTAGAAGGTCGTTGCGGCGTTGACCACGGTGTAGGGATCAACCTCTTCGCCGCCGTACCTCTTCGTGAACCATCCGAGAAAGCCCCCCGATTCCGGCTCCGGCAGCTCGCCGACCACGCGCCCCTTCACGTAGACAAGTTCTTGAGCCGCCGTATTCCCGCCGTCGTTGTAGTTGAGCGTAACCTTCACGAACGAGTACAGCTTGGTGTTCCAAGTCAGCAGCGGACGCCCAGCCCCGCCGCTTGGCCAGCTTACCGACGGATACACCGTGACGGTGGTAGACGCCGAATCGGTTGAATCCTCCGTCGAATCGGTGGTGCCTGTCTCAACCTCCTCGGCCTCCGGCGCAGACGCCCAATCGCGCAGCCATGCGAGATAGCCGGATACGAGATTGGTGTTTGAGTGGTAGTAGATGTTTCCGGAGCCGCCCTCCGCCGCCTCCGGCTCGTCACCGAGGTAGCGGACGATCTTGAGCGACGAGCAGTCGGTAAATGCATTCGCCCCTATTTCGGACACGTTTTCGGTGACGGTCAAAGCCGTAAGGCCGGTGCAGCCCCTGAAAGCGCCCTCCCCTATGGCCGTCACGGTATATGGCATCTCGAAAGAGGTCAGCGCCGTGCATCCGCAGAACACGCCCTCCGGCAGCTCGGCCACGCCAAGCGGAAGGTCCACCGAAACCAGCGATGTGCAGTTGGAGAAGGCATATTCGCAGACAGTCACTTCATCATCAAGAAACTCCTCCATGCCCGGCACCGTCACGTTCCTGACCTTGGTGTAAGAATCCGGCATCACCGAAAAGAGCGGCTCGGAGACAGGAAGCGTGGCGGAGACGATACTCCCGCAACCGGCAAACACTCCGGCTGGCAGCGTGGCGACAGTTGCCGGCACGACGACGCTGGTCAGGGAGGACAGCCCGGCAAACGCATTCTCCCCTATGGCCGTAACCGTGCAGGCATTTGTGCCGGTCCCATCAGGCAAGGCGTCCGGCACAATCAGGCTTGCGACCGAAAGCGGCCTCACCGCAGCGCCGAACACATTGTTGGTGTGGTACATTATGGTGGCCTGTCCGTTCGTCGCGGTATAGTACCACGTGACGCCGGAAACCGTGTTGGAGAGTATCGGCAGCGGCGTTATCTTCCATGTCGCGTACAGTGAAACCACATCCCCGGCGTTCGTTGCGACGTTCGTGACGACCTGGCAGTCGGCATAAACGGCAGCGCCGTTTGTGGATGTCGCCCATCCCACGAAATCGTATCCGCCACGGACAAACAGGTTAGTCGCAAGCGGCTGCGGCTCATTCAGGAAAAACGCCTGCCTTGCCATGGATCCCTGCCCTCCGTTCGGGAGGAACGCCACGTCATACACGTTGGTCATGCGCGTCCACTGCGCGTAGAGCTTCACCGTGCCCGCCGTGTCGGACAGGTTGGATACAACCGCCCCGTCCGCATACACAACTTCGCCCGTAGCCGATGCAGCCCAACCGGCAAAATCGTACGTCGCCAACGTGAACATGTTGGACGACAGAGCCTGTGCTTCGCCCTCGATGAACATCTGAGGGGCCATTTCGCCCTGCCCACCGTTCGGGAGAAACTCCACGTAGTTCGTGACGACCGCAGGCGGAACGTTGGTGGGCTCCACATACGTCCACTGCGCAAAGAGATTTGTGTAGCCTACGCACGCGGCGGTATTCGCTGCAAGCACCAGTCCGTTCGTAGCGGCTGTCGCCCAACCTGAGAAGTCGTAACCCTCGCGCGTCGCCACCGGGAACGAGCCGTACGGCTTTCCGGGCTGATAGGTCTTCCAACTCGGCGACACACTTCCGCCATTGCCGTCAAACGTCACCAAATACTCAGGGTCGAACTCGCCTATGCGGATCACGTACTGAGAGTCAGGCGAAACGCTGCTGCCGGAAACAACCACCGTATAGACTATTTCAGGAACAAGCGGAACAGTCTGCGCGTCATTTGACAGCCCCTCAAATCCATCCGGCCATGTAAGCGTTGCCGTGTACACCGTTCCGGTGCCGGTATGCGTGTGGATCGACACTGGTGCCTCGACGGCCGGCATAAACATCCTGAACTGGATCGGCTGCTTTAGAACCGTGCCCTTGATCACATATGGAAGAGACTGGATAATTATCACATTAGGACTATTATCGGCATCATGCTCTCCCGCAGGCGTCACCTGAGGCGGTGGCTCTTCGGACTCGTCTGTCGAAGGATCGCTCCCTCCGCCCTTGCTTCCGCCATAAACAACCGCAGCCACCGCCATTACAGCCAAAAGCATCTGCCCGCCTGGCAGACGCCTTGTGCGGGCCGTCAGGCGTCGAAACGAAAGCATCCCATGCTCATGCAGCAGACAGACCGCCCACGCTCCGAGGAGAAGCGTGATCAACGCAAGAATGCAGATGATTACGGGTGAATGCATGTCATGTCATCCGTTTAACGTTGCGTCACTTTTTCTCAGCAGGCAGATCGCCTATCAGGCTTTCGCTTTCGGCAGGCGCAGGTGCCGCCGGAGCAGGAGCCTGAGCAGGAGCAGGCGATGCATCGTTCTTGATCGCCTCGGCATCCTTCTTCAGCGTTTCACCGGCCGGAAGCGGCTTTCCTTCGCGCTGTCTATCCTTGATGAAACGGTTGTACTCGTTGTCGCTAACGGCGGCGTTATCTGCTTCCTTTATCTCCTTCTCGGCCTTCTCGAGATCCTGCTTCTTGATCGTCTCGACAAAGTCCTTGAGATCCTTCTGCTCCTCGACCTTCTTCTCAAACGCCTCCTTCTCGTCCTTCTCCAGCTCATCCTTGTGCAGTTCGATCCAGAACTCGCGCTCTTCCTTGGACATTTTCTCCAGCTTCCTGGCGCGTTCGACTTTCGCCTTCTCGATGGCGAGCTTCGTCTTGCGCTCCTCATCCTGCTTCTTCCACTCCTCGTTGAAGCGCCTGAGCTGCTCCTTCTTCGAGACGGGGTCGGCGAGCGGCGAGGCGCTCCAGCCGTGATCCTGCCAGGGGCTCGCGTCGGAAAGTGCCTTCTTGCGGCGAAGCGCCTCCAGCTGGGCGGCCTCCTCGTCATCAAGAACATACGGAGTCAGGAACACCAGCAACTCCTTGCGGCCCTCCGTCTGCTCGACAGAGCCAAACAGCCACTTCCCGACCCACGGGATGTCCTTCAGGATCGGAATGCCGGTCTCGCTTTCGGAAACCGTGGTTTCGGTCAAGCCGCCGAACACGACGGTCTGCCTGTTCTCCAGCCGGACGTCAGCCGTCATCTTGCGCGTCACCGCCACGTCAACGCTACGGTCCACGTATGTGCTCCCGTACGGCTGCAGCATGGACTGCTTTTCGCCGACCTGCGAATACTCCTCTTCGACGGTGAGCATCACGGTTCCGTTCGGATTGATCTTGGGCGTTATCTTCAGCTTGATACCAATATCCTTTGCGGAATAGTTCGGGGAAGGCAGGCTGCTGCCTGTGTAGTTGCCCGACACCGCCGACCATCCCGTCAGGAACTGCCGAGACGACGTCGCCTCGACGGTGGCCTCCTTGTTGTCAACCGTCATCACGATGGGCGATGCCAGATACCGTGCGCGGTTGTCGGTCTTCGAGGCGGAGATGACCGCAGCCAGATTGAGCTTGTCGCTCTTGAGGAAGTAGTTCACGCCGCTTCCGATCGGGCTAACGCCTATGGCGGCCTCTGTCGCGTTCGAGGCGGCAGATGACGCCACAGCGCCAATCAAGGACGTAAGCTGAGACGCCCCGCCGCCACCGCCGCCACCGAGCATGTAGTTGCCGTTGTTGTACAGGCCGTCACGTGCGACCGTCGTGACCGGCATGGTCTGCTGCACCCACTCATACACGCCCTTGTAGAGGTTGCCGTCCCTGCCGGTGACGGTGGTTATGCCGCTCTTGAGAGTCCTGTTGCCGTCATCATCCGTATCGTAGTCGCTGTCGGTGACAGCCGTATAGCCAGTGAGCTGCTGGCGGTACAGACCTGGGATGTTCTCCTGCGTGGTCTGGCGTTCGCGGCCCCTCTGCACCCAGTCGATGCCTGTCTTCAAATCGTCGCCGAGCGAGATTTCTATGATCACGGTCTCGATCAGCACCTGGCTCAGCTTCACATCCATGTTCTCGATCACGTCCTTGATGGCGCGCATATCGGCCTTGCGGGCCATCACGACGATGCCGTTGATGCGCTTGTCGGCGAGCACCTTCACGTTGTCCTTGTTGAGTTCGCCAAGACGCGAGGCGTTCGCGTTCTGGAAGGTAGGGCTGTTGGCGGCGCCCGGACGGCGGGTCTGGGTGGTGCCACGCGTCAGGTTGCTGTTGGCGGAGCCGCCCTTCTGCGTGTTTGCATTCTGGTTGTTCTTGTTCTGCGAGCTGTTGCCGGATGCCCCGATGAGGTCGTTCAGCATGGACTCCACGTCCTCCGCCTCGGCGTATTTGAGGCGGATCACGTCAATCTGCACCTCCGGTGTCGTCTCCACGTCGAGGGTCTTGATGACCTTGTCGAAGAAGTCCATGTTCGCCTTGCTGGTGATGATTATGAGCTTGTTCGAGCGCTCGTCGGCGAGGATGAGCACCTTGCCGCGGATCATGCCGCGGTCGGCGTCGGATACGGCGGCGATGAGATTGGCGTTCGGGGTGTTCTCAGGCTCCTGCTTGCGCAGCCCCGGGCGGTTGTTGAGGTTGAGGAGGCCGGTCCTGAGCGGCGTGGGCGACGAGCTTCCGAAGCCCGGTGCGCCGCTCTGCTTGGGGCCGCTCTGCTTCTGCTGGTTCTCCTTCTGGGACTCTGTGACGATCGTTTCGAGGTGCGTCTTTATGTCTGTCGCAAGGGCATACTCCACCTGCCGCACGAACACGTCCTCGGTGACGGGCGTGGCGATGTCGATCGCGCGCACAACCTCAAGCATCCTGTTGATGTTTTCCTGCGTATCGGTGACGAGGATGGCGTTGGTGCGCTCGAACACCTGGAAAAGCCCTTCTGGGGCCTTGAACCCCTCCAGCGCCTTCTGCGCCTCGGACACCTCGATGTTCTTGAACTGGATCATCTGGCTGACCACACGCCCCTGTTCGGGCAGGTTGCCCTTGTCCTCCATCCTGAGCGCTATGCCGTGAGTGCGCACGGTCTTGCGCGGAAGCGCGCGCAGGAACTTCTCGCCGCGCGGCTCCAGCACAACGCCGTTCATCGTCAGCGTCACCTCGATCGCCTCAAGGTACTCCGCCTTGGTAAGCGTCTGCCCCTCAAGGGAACGCAGCGTAATCTGCGCCTTGGGGAGATCCGGCGCGGGGATGATTGTCTTGCCGACCTCGTCGGCGTACGCCTCCAGCACGAGGCTGATGTCCGCCTGGTTGAACGCCAGGGCCGGCACGCCGTTCGTGCCGCGCGGCACGGCCTTGAGATCCTCGCGCGTCATCTGCGGCTGGGCCTCCTGCTTCTGTGCTGCGGATCCGTTGCGCAAGCCGCCCATGCGGCCCCTGTTCAGCAGGCTAGGCCGGCTGCCCGCCTGCGCGAACGCAATGCCCGCCACCATCATTGCAGCAATCGCCGCAATAGTCCTCTTCATCATTCCTCCTCCTTCTCTCCGCGCATATATGCGCAGGCCAACTTGAACGCCCCAGTAAGGAAGCCCTTGTGCGACGAGGACTTCACCGATATCTCGCGCACGTCAAACATCGCATCCTTCTCGGATTCGAGCGCGTGCATGAACTTCACCAGCGACGAGATCGACGCCTCCCAGCGCTTCACGTCAATCGGCTGCTCGAAGACGTCCCCCGCCTCGATCTGCTGGCCGGCCTGTCGCTGCGATATCGCCACGTGGTTCTCCTGCGCCAGCGCGTCCATGCGGCTGAGCCAGTGGGTGTCGATGTCGTTCGCGTCTTCGGAGAACACCGGCATCTTCTCGCGCTCCTCCTCGTAGGCATCGTTCCACTTCTGCCGCTGGGAGATGAGCTTTTTCTCGGATAGGGTCTTTTTTGTGGCGGCATCGTATTTCTTCGCGGCGGTCTTCCACGCCTGCTCCTGCCCCATGAACCATAGGCCGACGGCCAGCGCATACAGAACCGCCACCCCGCCGATCGCGGCGATCATACGGTCTCGCCTGGAAAGGTTTGTGGTCATTTGCCCTCCTCCTCCGACTCGAACCTGCCCTCGATTGAGAACTTGTGGACGCCCCTGCTCTGCGAAGGGCCGGTAAGCGTCACCTCCGCGAAGAGCTTTCCGTCGTCCTCCGTCGCGGCCTCCGTAAGCGCGTTCTTGAACTCGTACACGTCGGTGGGCTGCGCCGCCTCGCCTACAATCGAAAGCCGTTCGCCGCGCCGATACGTGAAGCTCGTGAGCGTGATTCCCTCCGGCATTCTGTCCGACACGGCCTTGAGCATCTCAAGCGCGCCGCGGGCATGGTCGGAGTACTGCTGCACGAGCTTTACCTTGTCGCGCATCTCCTTTACTTCGCGGTAGGCCGCGGAGTGGCGCTTGGACAGAGTCTTCTGGCGCTCCGTCATCTGCCCGTAGATGAACGGCACGCCGAAGAGCACGCCCATCAGGAGCAGCCATCCTGCCGCAGCCACCGCAAGGAACGCAATCAGCTTCTTGGTGAAGCGCGCCTCGGTGCGCAGCTCCGCCCAGTCCGCAGGCGTCACGTCGAGCGACGCCGACTCTTGGGCGCGCCGAGCCACGCCCTCTACGCCGCCGAAGGCGTCCTCCACCAGCTCCACGCGCACCGGCGCGAAAGACTCCAGCCGCCCAACAACCGCCTTGTCGACCTCGCCCTTCGAAAACACCACGATCTCGCGCGGATCGGCGCCCGTCCCGGCCCTCAGCAGCGAAAGCATCACCTCGCGGCCAAGCTCGGCGGGATCCGCAATCCGCCCAAGCCCGCGAAGGAGCGACGGCGCTCCATCGTCCAGCACCACCACGTCCCATCCGCCGTCAAGATCCAAGAGGGCCACGGTGCGCCCCATGCTGCCGTCCTGCGGAACGATCCTCGGCCAGAGCGTGCGCAGCCAGCCGTTCGCCGCGATATCCGTGCGGACGACGCGCACCTTGGCCTCGTCGAGCGCATCGCCTATCTCTTCGGCCTCTGCCGACGGCAGGGCGGCGAACAGCGTCACCAGCTCATGATCGGTCTCCGCAACGGTCTCTATGCCCGTGACGGGCGTCTCATCCGGGAACGGCGACACCGCGCTCAGCTCCTGACCGGCCGTCTCCGCCAGATGGTCGCGTTCATCGACCTGCGTGCGCGAAACCTTCACCAGAAGCGCCGCGAGCGGCATCGCAAGCACCACCTCGTGCGTGCCGAAGCGCTTTGCCGCCTCCTTCAGCGCAGCCACGGTCGCATCGTAACGGTCAGCCACCGGAGCCTCGCCGCCGTCAGCCGCAGGGAGCGGCTCCTCGGCCGTCTCGCCCTTATCCTCCCCGGTCACGCCGGATGCGGACTCGCCAAGCGGCCACAGGCAGCTGTCGGCCACAAGCCACTCCGCCCCGCCTTCCTCAAGGCGGACTCCACGGAGGCCTTCTGCCTCAACTCCCAGAACTGTGATCGATTTTTTCACCGCATCCCATTATGCCCTGATTTCAGCTCTCTGACAGCCGCATCCACATTTGCGAACAGCTGCGGCAGCTTTTTGGCCGGTATCGTCGAAAAAGCGAGGCGAATCAGCCCTGAAAGCACGATTGTCCCGGTGGAGAACCGCTCTATCAGCAACCGCCTCACCTGCTCCGCCTCCACGCCTTTCGGCTTAACGCACATGAAATATCCGGAGTTGAACGGCATCGGCTCGAACGTCTCGGCGTATTCGGGATGGGTCTTGAGTATCCCGCGTATCACGCGGTAGCGGTTCTTCAGCACCGCATACTTCTCGCGCTTCTGGCGAATGTACGAAGGGTCGGCGAACGCCGCGACCGCAAGGTGCTCGCCGATGGACGACGAGTTGGATATGGACGAGCGCACGTTGCCCGCCGCCTTGGCCTCCAGCGCCTTCAGCTGCTCCGCCGAAAGCCCCTTGCCCGCGAAAGTGATGAACCCCACGCGCATGCCCCACACGTAGTCCTCCTTCGTGGTGCCGTCCAGCTTGACGGCAAGGACGTTCTCGTGGAGATCGGCAAACTCTGCGAAAAGCGACTCCTCATGCACGCCCTTCTCGTAGACGAGCCCGAAGTAGGCGTCATCCAGCACCACGACAATCCGCTTGCCTTTCGCCGCCGCGGCCTTCACCGCCGCAACGATTTTTGGAGCGTCCGCGAGGGTCGCCGTGTAGCCGGTGGGGTTGTTAGGGAAGTTGAGAATCAGTATCTTCTTCTTCCCAGGGGCGAGCAGGGCCTTCTTCATCGCCGCCGCGTCGAACTCGCCATTCCGGAACGTGTTGAAAGTCTCAAGCCTTGAACCGCACGCCTCCTCGAAGATGAGCGCGTAATTGTCCCAGTACAGGTCTGGCACAACCACGCGGTCGGCTCGGTCCGTAAACAGCTCCGCGCAGACGCGCAGGCCGTGGGTCAGGGCGTTCGTCACGACGGGGTTGGAGAACACCTTCCCCTGCAACGACGGATTCTTCCTTATCTGGAAGCTACGCCACGTATCGCGGAGAGCAGGCAGGCCAAAGCTCCCGGCGTACAGGAACGCTTTGCGGTCGAGGTTTAGGTTCTTAGCGAAGCAATCCAGCACGAGCGGTGAGCCATCCTCTTCGAAGGCCATGCCGATTGTGGCGTTTATCTCGCACTTTTTCGCTTCCGCCCCCTGCCCAAGAATGCCGCCATAGGGGAAGTACATGCGTCGCCCTTCTGCAGACAGGAAACCCTCCGCTGCACCGAGCGTTTTGTTCAACTGTTTCGCCAACTTGTTCATAAGCGTGTAATTATACCACATTCCTGTTCATTTACCCATGCCGAAAATCTTCAGGCACTGCCGGAAATCCGCAGGCATCGGACTGTGCGCGCGCACGGCCGCCTTGCCTTTCCTTACCGGATCCGGAAGCTCCAGCCCAGCCGCATGAAGCATCTGGCGCCGAGCCGTCATCAGCCGGGGGTCGCGCGCCGTCTTCAGCCCGAACGTGCGGTCGCCCACAACCGGGAAGCGGATGGACGCCAGATGCCGTCGAATCTGGTTCGTGCGGCCTGTTTCGATCCTCACCTTGAGGAGCGATGCATCTGGCGAAACAGCCTCGCGGGTGATGTGGGATACCGCCGGCTTGCCGTCGAGCGGCGCGTTCACCGTCTCATGCGCATGAGGGAAGCGGCCTGCGACGATGGCGTAGTACACCTTCTTAACGCCGTGCGTCTTGAACACCTCCACCGCCGCCATGAACGCCGCGTGCGTTTTCGCGAACAGCAGACAGCCTGTAGTGTCGCGGTCGAGACGATGCACCGCCTCAAGGGTTGGTATCCTAAGCTGGGTGCGCAGAAGCATCTCGACCGACTTTGGATCACCGCAGCTCAGCACGCCTGACGGCTTGTCCGCCACAACATAGTCGGGCGTCTCCATCAGCACGCGCACGTGGCGTGCGGGCGAAAGCCCCTTCTGCGGCTCCGTGCCCGGATCCGTCCGCTTCGACCTGTCGCTTCCCGGCTGCCTCCTTGCGGCGCTCACTACGGCGCGCGGCACCTCCACAGTGTCTCCCGTGCGGAGCTCGTGGTGGGCGATCCATACGCACCGGCGGTTCACCCATACGCTTCGCCCGTCGATGATCGCCTTGGCCGCCCTACGCGACAGGGCGCAGCGAGCCGCCAGGAAATCCTGCAGGGGCTTGCCGCTTTCCGGTTTGCCCACCAACAGCCGTTCGATGTTTCCGGGGATGCTTCTCATGTCCTTAAAAAATATGCCTTCGGCGCGGAACGTTGTTCAGGCGAGCGCCGCGAGTTTCCTTGCGAGGCCGGTGTAGGTGGCCGGGGTTAGCTTCATGAGGCGCGCCTTGTCCGCCTTCGGCAGGTCGAGGCCCTGCACGAACTCCCTCATGATCTCTGCGGTGACGCGCCGCCCGCGCGTAAGCTCCTTGAGCCGTTCGTAGGGATGATCCATGCCCACCTTGCGCATCACGGTCTGGATAGGCTCTGCGAGCACCTCCCAGTTGCGGTCGAGGTCTTCGGCGAGGCGCTCTTCGTTCAGCTCCAGCTTGCCGAGCCCCTTGAGAGTGGAGCGGATGGCTATGAGCGTGTAGCCGAAGCCCACCCCCATGTTGCGCAGGGTCGTGGAGTCGGTCAGGTCGCGCTGCATCCGCGATATCGGCAGCTTGCGGGCCATGAAGCCCAGAACCGCGTTTGCGAGGCCGAGGTTGCCCTCTGAGTTCTCGAAGTCGATGGGGTTCACCTTGTGGGGCATCGTGGAGGAGCCGATCTCCCCCTTCACCGTGCGCTGCCTGAAGTAGCCCATCGAAACGTACATCCACACGTCGCGGTCGAAGTCGAGCAGCACGGAGTTCCAGCGGCAGATGGCGTCGAACAGCTCGGCTATCCCGTCATGCGACTCAATCTGCGTGGTGAGCCTGTTCTGGCGCAGGCCGAGCGACTCGATCACCTTGCGCGAAAGCCGCTCCCAGTCGACTGCCGGATAGGCGGAGAGGTGGGCGTTGAAGTTTCCGACCGCGCCGTTCATCTTCGCGGGCATCACGAGACGGTCGATCTCGCCCGCCTGCCGGCGGAGCCGCGCCGCAACCACGGCCAGCTCCTTGCCCACCGTGGTGGGCGATGCCGGCTGCCCGTGCGTGTGCGCCAGCATGGGAACGGTGGCGGAAGCCTTCGCCATCGCGGCGATGCGCTCCGTCACGGCGTCCATCTCGGCGCGGAGCGTCCGCTTGCCGTCGCGGAGCATGAGCGCATGGCTCATGTTGTTTATGTCCTCGCTCGTGCAGGCGAAGTGTATGAACTCCGACCTCTTCTCGAGCGACGTTCCCTTCACCTTCTCCTTCAGGAAGTACTCAACTGCCTTCACGTCGTGGTTGGTGGTGCGCTCGATCTCCTTCACGCGGCGTGCGTCCTCCACCGAGAACCCGGACGCGATTGCGCGCAGCGCCTTGCGTTCGGCGGCGGTCAGCGCCCTGCACTCGCGAATCTCCCTTGCGTCGCACAGCGCCTCCAGCCAGGCGCACTCCACGAGCACCCTGCGCTTCACCAGCCCGTACTCGGAGAACACCTCACGCAGCTCCTTGCACTTCCCGGCATAGCGCCCGTCTATCGGCGAAATCGCCGTCAGCGCGTCAAGCTCCATTTCGCACCTATCCATTTCGCACCTCACCTGCTCATCTTCCACGCTTCCGCGAGCGTATGGTACTTCACGAGCAGGTTGCGGCGCTCACGCTCCGGCATCTGCCCCGCTTTCATCCACGAAAGGAACTGCTTCATCACCTGGGAGAAGTGCGCCTCGTGGCCGATGTCGTACTTCTTCGGGATGTCGATCCGCCACGTTGCGCCCTCCACGCCATCGGCGGAGACGGCCTTCACGCCCGGATACTTCTCGCCGATCTCCGCAAGCGCACGGTCGAGCGCCGCGCCGGTCTTCGCTTCGTCGGCTCCTGGGCGCAGCTTCACGTAGAGCATCGGCTTGAAGCCCTGCTCCGCCCCCTGCTTGATGATCAGCTCGGCGTTGGAGCCGCGCATGAGCGAATAGTGCGTGTCGCCGCCGCCGGCTGGCGGCATGAAGTGCCACTCCACCGAAACCTTCGCGTGCACGCCCCTGAGCGCGTAGGTGAACTCCCCGTTCGCCTTGCACTGGAGCACGTTGTTCGTGTCCACAGACGCCTTCAGGAAGGCCGGCCATTCCTTCAGGCCCGTGGACTTCTCGTAGTCCGCCGCCGTGATCGGGGTCGTCCAGGTGCGCGCGGAGATCATGTTCACGTCGGAGCGGTTGAGCGTCACGTCCGGGAACACCTCCCACTGCACGAGGTCGGTCAGGTGCGTGGTCACGTCCACGATGGCTTCGCCCTGCTGCTTCGTGTCGTAGTACCATCCCGGGCGGCGGAGCGGCTTGCCGTTGACGAGCTTGCAGAAGTGGTGCACGGATATCTTGGTGACCGCCGGGTCGTCCGGCGAGCCGGGTTCCTGCCTGCCGTACACGCCGCCGCGCCTGGCGAGCTCGCGCTGGAGGATCGTGGTTATCTCGTTGCGCTCGGTCATGATGTCGTTGAAGAACAGGCCCTTGTCCTTAGCGACCGCCGCCGCGTCGCACAGCTTTAGGTAGTCCTCTGCGGTCACGGCCATGGGCTTGTCGGCCAGCACGTTCAGCCCCGCCTCGGCCGCCGCGAGATAGTAGTCGGGCTTGAGGTTGTTGCGGCCTGCGAGAATCACGATGCGCGACGCGTTCTCGGCGGCTGTGCGCTTGGCGGCGTCCGCCGTGAACTTCGCGAGGAAGTCCGCGCCGGCGTACACGACCTCCTTCCAGGCCGTCGGGCTATCGGCGCGAGAGTTGAATTGGTCGATGAGCGCAAGGTGGCTCTTGAGGTCTGCGCCCTCTGGGGCGTACACGAACACCTCCGGCGACACATCCGCGTACGTGCGGTTCTGCACGAGGGCGGCGTGGAAGTGGCCCGGATCTATCGTCACGAACTGTATTGCGGCAATCATGAGGTTTAGCATTGTTGTTTCCTTTCTTTGTGCGGGCTACCGCCAGCGGCGGTGGCTCCAGAGGTACTGTTCTGGGTATCTACGGATCGCCTCGCCGAGACGATCGTTAAGAAGCTGGGTGAAACCTTCCAGGCCCTGCCCCTCCTCGTAGCGGAGCGGCGCGCCGCCAACAAGGCGGTACCGGTATGGCGCGGTGCGGACGAACGAGCCCACCACCAGGGGGTAGCCGTATCGCATCGCAAGCCGCGTCGCGGTAGAAAACGTCTTCGCGGGCCTTCCGAGGAACTTGAGCGGCAGCCCCCGGGCCGTGTGCTGATCCATGAGTATCGTCATTGCCGCACGCTCATCCCTCCACTGCCTGATGACGGAGGGCGTGAAGCCGTGGTTCTTGTCGATCACCGTCACGGGGCCGCGGAAGTGGTGCTTGCGCATCCATCCGGCCACGAACCTGTTGTTCATCACCCGGGCGATCGCGATCATGGGCCGCGCGAACGACAGCAGGTTCGTCGCCGCCTCCCACACGCCATGGTGCGCCGAGACGAGCAGAATCGGCGTGTCCGGCGTGTCGAGCAGGAGCTTCACCGCCTCGGGATGCCCCTCCGACACGTCCAGATGCTCGCGCCAGTTGTCCCGCGTGATGACATGCGGCACGCAGAGCGCCTCGCATATGTGCCCCGCCAGATGCCCCCAAGCAAGGCGCGCTATGCGATCCGCCTCTTTTCCGTCGGACACGATGCCGGCCTTTAGGATGTTATCGATTGCGATGCGCCGACGCTTGCGGAAGAGCGGATACAGGGCGCGCGCGAACGCGCTTCCCCAGTCGTAGGCATGGCGGTCGATGAACTTCACGTCAAAAGCAGGTCCATTAGCTCGCCGCCCTTGAGGGCGCCGAGAGCTCCGTTGAGAGCCGCGCGTTCGCCGTAGGCTGCCACGCCGTCGGGCTTGTTGCCGGGCTGGTACACCGCAAACGGCACGGGGGTGCGCGTATGCTTGCCGATTCTCAGCGGCACGGGATGGTCTGGCAGCACGCAGTACGCCGCCCCGTCGCCGAGGCGGGACATCACCCGCCCGATGAGGCGGCTGTCGAAATCCTCTATCGCCTTTAGCTTGAGGTCGAGCCGCTGCTCGTGCGACACCTCGTCGGTGGACTCGATGTGCACATAAACGAAGTCGTAGCCGTCCTCCACAGCCTTGATCGCGGCGTCGGCCTTGCCCTCGTAGTTGGTGTCGATGTAGCCTGTGGCGCCGGGCACCTTGATGACATCCAGCCCCATCACGCGGCCGAGGCCGTTTATCACGTCCACCGCGCTGACGACAGCCCCCCGTATGCCGTAGCGCCCGGCTATCGAGTGCACCGCTCCGGCCTTGCCGCCGCTCCACGGCCACACGCCGTTCGCCTGCCTCCCCTTCAGCACCTCGGCCGCACGCGCGATTATGTCGCGCAACGCCGCTGCGGTAGCCTCCCCCTCCGGCGCTTTAGCGCGCGGCAGATGCTCGGCCACTGGGTTGCCCTGGTTGTCGTCGGGCTTGTCGTAGGCCACCGCCGCCGAGAACTCGCCGCCGGAGAGCACCACTATGTTGCGGTACGACACGCCGGCGTAGAACTTCACCTTGTCGGAGCCGAGCTTCTCGTTGAGCAGCGCGATCGCCTCGCGCTGCGCCTCCGCGCCGATGTGGCCGGCCGAGAAGTCCTTGAGCGTGCCGTCTTCGTTCACCGTCACGAGGTTCATGCGGAACGCCACGTCGTCGGGACCGAGCTTCAGCCCCATGGACGCCGCCTCAAGGGGGCCGCGCCCGCACAGCTCCGTGGCGAGGTCGCCGCCCATCACGGACATGTTCGCCACGTCGGACGACGTGGGGAACCCGTCTGGCAGCGTAAGGAACGTGCCGCTGCGCCCGTCTCGCGCTATCTTGTCCATCCACGGCGTGTTCGCCGCCTCCAGAGGCGTCCTGCCGCCCAGGGATTCGATAGGCTCGTCGGCCATGCCGTCGCCGAGGAACAGAACCGTCTTGAATGGTTTCATCGCCATGCCCGCCTTATCTGTCAAGCCAAGCCTTCGTGAGCTCCGTCACCTTGGGGAACTCCAGCTGCGGCATCACCACAGGCTGCCACTTCACAGCAGGCGACGCATCCGGCGGCACGAACTGCACCGACCGCTCCATCGCAGCCGTCACCGCGACGGACCTGAGCCCCTCCTCTGCGGTCATTCCGAGGATGTGCTGATCCTTGGAACGCGCCTTCTTTTTCTTGCCCTGCAGGGACTCCGCGAACTCGGCATACACGCGCGCGAGCGCCTCGATGTAGGCCTCGTTGGCCCCGTATGGCTTCTCCTCGAATGGAGATTCGCCGGACGGGGTGTCGTCCTTCATCTCCTTGCGCTTTCCGGCGTTGTCGATGATGACGAGCCTGCCGGGATCGCACTGCCGCCAGATGAGCGCGCCCTTGTCGCCGGTGATCTCCACCGTGAGACCTTCGTTGTGGCCCGTGGCGATCTGCGACACCATGAACGTGCCGCCGATGCCCTGCTTCGTGCGAACAAGAACCGTCGCGTCGTCCGGGATGAGCCGCCCGGGCACGCACGCATGGGCCCCTACGCACACCTCGGTGATCTCGAACCCTGTCAGCCACTCCAGCACGAACTGGCAGTGGCAGCCGCAGTCGTTCAGCACGCCGCCCACGCCGTTGCGCTTTCCGTCCACGCGCCAGAGAGCATGCGTGTTGCCCTGGTTCTCCACGCGGCGCGCCATCCAGCCGGACTGCATCGTGAGATAGAACCGCCTCAGAGTGCCGATGGTGCCCTTCGAAAGCAGAGTTTTCGCGCGGACAAGCTGCGAATATGCCGGATATACCATCGCGATGCGGTACGGAACCTTGGTCGCACGCTGCTTGCGAACGAGATTTGCCGCCTCGTCGAGGTTGGACGTGAACGGTTTCTCGCCGAGGATCGGCACCCCGGAATCCATCGCGGTCATCGCTATCGGGTAGTGCATCGTGTTCGGAAGTATCGCCGAGACGAACAGCAGCTTCTGATCCCCTTTGCGCTGCCTTTCGCGTCTGAGAAAGTCACGGTAGGAGGGAAAAAGATCATCAACATTCAGCCCGAGCGGCTTGATGAAATCATACGACGCCTGCTTTGATGTGCCGAACGAACCTCCCACAATCTTCAGATTACCGACCTTTTTTATCGCCGCTCTATGGATATCGCCCATAAAGGACTTCATGCTGCCGCCAACCATTCCGATCTTGAAATATTTTGAGTCTGCCATGTCGCTTAAACCTCCTTGTCACAATTGCCCGTAGTTTATCAAATTACGGCAATGGAATCAAGTAAAATCCACGGTGAAATCGATAAGGAAAGCGCTGCACCATCCAACAATGCGACGATGGCGTTCAGTCGTGCAGGGCGGCGATCATGGTGCCGAAACGCTCCTTGGCGCGGTTGGGCTCCTTCTCCACGCCCAGCAGCAGCCGGAACGCGACGGACTCCATGAGCGCGAATAGCGCTTCGGCGGCATCGTCGGGATCGACACCTCTGCGCAGTTCGCCGTTAGCGACGCCCTCGGCCACAAGATTGCGCAACACGACCTTGAAGCCGACCGTGAACGAATCTATGCGCGACGACATGTCCTCCCCCGTGCGCACCATCGCGAACACAAACTCGTATATGGCCGAGAAGAAATCGCGCTTCCCGTACAGCTCGTCGATCACCAGATCGCAGGACTGCACGATTCGGCGGGCGACAGGCACATCCTTCCGGGCGCTGATCCTGTCCAGCTCCAGCCTGATGGCGGAGGTTATGCCGCGTATGGCCTCGTCGAATATCTCGCGCTTCGTCTTGAAATATCGGTATAGCGCAGTGCGCGCGATGCCGGTGGCCTCCGAAATGGTGAGGAAGGACACCTTTGCATAGCCCATTCTGGCGAACAGATGCATGGCCCTGGAAACAACCATGCGCCGCCGCTCGCTGTGATTAATCCCCGTTGGCATAATGCGGCGTATTGTACCACATCCGCCCTCCTGCCGCAACCCGGTGCCGCCTTTCTGGAGTTTACCCATTTTTTGACTGACCCTGACCAATGTGCTGAAGCGACGGCGCGCGGCCCTCCCAATGAATAAACCCCATTTGTCGCTATTTCTATAGTCTATTGCTTTGCCATTGTTGCAAATCCGTCCTGATGTGCGGACTCATGTCCGCACAACCACCCATAGGGCGCGTTGCCCCAACGCGCCGTCCGCCCACGAATCCGGCGGATTTGGGCAATCCGCCCTGCGATTTTGCTGGTTGCGGGCGATTTGTCAACTCGCCCGTTGCGCCCTCCCTGACTTCCAAAACTCCGCGCAAAAGCGCCAAACACTCATTTCAGGAACGTCATCACAAGGTTGACCATCAGTTCCTTTTCCTGCGGCTTGGATTCGGCGATCATCACAGTGAGCGCAACGAGCGTATGGTCGGCGATGCGCTTTGAGCCGTCCTTGCGGAGAAGCAGCCTGTTGCGCTTCAGAAAGTACAGAAACAATCCGGCGGCGATTCGCTTGTTGCCATCAGAGAAGCCGTGGTTCTTCGTGACGAGATACAGCAGGTTCGCTGCCTTCTCCTGTGAGGACGGATAGAGATCCTTCCCACCGAAGGATTGGTAAACCGCACCAAGCGCGGACTTGAACGAGCCGTCCTTCTCGTTGCCGAAGAGCGGCGAATCCGCCGAGAACTTCATGCTGTCGATGAAGCGGCGGCACTCCTCGTAGGTCAACTCAACCGACCGCCCCTTCGTCTTGGGCTTCTCAATCGTCTGATGGTCATAGCCGTCAAGGAGGTCAAGTGCCGTTGAATATGCATTGACCACATCCAGCACCTGCTCAACGTCAAGACTGTTGGCAACCCGTTTCATCACCTCAATCGTCGCCCCAAGCTGTCGCAGACGTTCGCGGTTGACTGCGTAACCACGCAACATATACTCTTTCAAGACTTTAGTTGCCCAGATACGGAATTGCGTGGCGCGCGAGGAATTGACACGATAGCCAACCGAGATGATAGCATCAAGATTGTAACAGTTCAACGAACGGGCTATCTGGCGCCCCCCTTCATCTTGAACTAGTAAAAAATCTTTACTAGTTGCCGCTCTGTCCAATTCGCCAACCGAATACACTTTCTTAAGGTGAATGGTGATATTCTGTGGCGTGACACCAAATAAATGCGCCATCTGCATACGAGTCAGCCACACGGTATCGGAATCGACCGATACCGGCAACGACACCGCGCCATCGCACGATTCAAACAGCACTATCTCGTTTTTGCTCAACACCAGTCCGTCTATCAGTGTCCTCTGCAACCGCCCGCCCGCGCGGGTAATCTGTCTGCTCCACCATCCAAGGCCACCCGGCCAATTCAGTTGAAACGGGGAAAAGATACCAAATTCCACCTCCCGATGCAAGCGAAATCTTGGCTCTCGCCCGTTTTCGTGGTCGCGCGTATGCGCAATACCTCAAAAATCTTTAAAGCCCAAAACATTTTCCATCTCACCTGAGACATGTTTCAAACTCACCTGTGTTTACTTCTAAACTCACCTGAGATGCATTTACTTGACTGGGTGGCGGATAAAATCGCCCGGCAGATGATTCTTTTCGAGACAGGATTAACATGATTTACAGGATTGATTCATCCGCGATCAGGCGAAGAACGTCTCGGGCACGAAACAGGAGGCGAGCACATGCCCCTTCACGAGTACGGTCTTCACGCGCACCGGATGGCCCTTGAACGCCTTGAACGCATCAAGCCACTGCCCTCCGAGCGACACGGATATGTCGCCGACCATCGGATCAAAGGACTCCGCGACGAGTTCGCGCGGGCTGTAGCGGATGCCCACGCCGAGCGCCTTCGACACCGCCTCCTTTGCGCACCAAAATCGTATGAGAGTCGATGGGGCGTCCGAACTCTCCGCAGCCAGCTCAAGCTCCTCGGGCGAGAACACGCCATGCGTGAACTCCTCCGACAGATCGCGCGTGGATAGTTCAACGTCCACGCCGACGCGCGCATTGGTGGCGACGGTTGCCACCACGAAATCGTGCGTGTGAGAGATGGCAAGATCCAGCTTCACGGTCTGGAGGCGATCTGCCCATTCCCCCAGCGCATGCGGCTTGCCCTGGTCGTCGGCCCATATCGTGATGTCAGCCGAGCTCCAGCGCGCCTGGTAGTTCTCGTTCAGGAAGCGCCTCACCGCCTCCTTGGCCGCTATGCGCCCAAACAGCCATTCCGTGCGGCGCTGCACCGTGCCCGGCATCTCGCGGAACGCGCGCCGCTCCCCTTCTCCCAGCACGATCTGCGACACCGTTTTGAGCCAGAGTCCGGCGTTGCGTTCGAATATCGCATACGGGATGTCCGTCACCCACGCAGTGGCGAACGGGGTTGCAGGCTCGCCCACCAGCTCTGCGGACAGCGCCTGCGTGAGGTATGCCGACGCAGGCGAGAGTATGAGGCGGCAGAACTCCTCGGGAACGCGTTCGGTCAGCTCCTCGTATCCGTCGATCTCAAGCTGCAGCGTGCCGTTGCCGTCCGATACGCGGATATCCGCTATCTGGGACGTCTCGGTCACCCCAGACAGACGGAGATAGCATTTCAGACGCGTGCCCTCCACGAACGATGTCGAATGGAACGACAGATGGCGCAGGCGGAACGCGAGCGAGAACGACCCGCTGAAGCGTTCATGGCTTCGCCACAGCGCAAAACCGTCCGCCACCACCGACAGAAGACGCGGATCGATCTCCCACTGAGGCAGACGGGTGTAAGCCACCGCTCCGGCGAGGCGCGGCACCTCGATCTCGTAGTCCAGCCCGTCCTCGCTCCAGAGATCGGCCTTCCTGATGCACTGCAGCCCCTCCCCTGAATGGAGCCTGTCCGGGTATATCTCGCGGTCTGTCCAGTGGACGCTCCGCTGGCGCTTCAGCTCGTCCGGCACGAACGCCGTACGCGCCGGCGGCTCGTCGACGAACGTGAATGTAGCCGAACACGCAGGCGCGATCACGGCGGCATCCGGCCGG